>DYDN01000044.1 GCA_020717885.1 Candidatus Forterrea sp. | reverse complement strand
GAAACACGAAGCTATAACCTCAACAGGAAGTGTTAGGTTATGAGTAATTCACTGATTCTTCTCGCGCATAATTGGGGTGTTTTCCAGTTAGTAAAAAAGGATTTTGAAGAGAACGGGATTTTTTAGCTTTTAGGGGGTTTTTTTGAATTAGTTACAATGCGCATTTATGCGATTATATTGTATTTTTTTCTTACTTCAACTATTCTTCCGCAAGTAAGTGTGCCCTCAGGGCATGCTCCGCGTGTGCACCCCGGCCCAATTTTATCGTAAATTATTGGCGCAAGTTTTTTTATTTGTTCAAGTTTCTTTTCATATAGGTATCTAATTTCCCCCTGTGCATTGTTGCATAATCTCTCTGACATTATTTCCCTATCCATTCTTGCATTTGTGGAGGAAATTACTTTTAGCAGGTCGCAGTTAAGCAGCAGATATGCTTGTGCTTCTCTAACTCCGCGTTTTAAAAGTTTTTCCCGATATTCCTTAACCTTCTTCACTTTTTCATTAAACTCTTTTAAAATTTCTTTATTTCTTTTCACCGACTCGGGTAGGAGTACTTCTCTTTGTATTGGCAGTTCCTCAAACCTTTCCCTCATGTTGCTTGGTAATCTGTGTCTCTCAAATTGGTGGTAGCAAGTGAGTGTCATCATCAGCCCAAAAGTTGTTCGTGCATGCTCAATTATAGAGGTGTGCCCATATCCAGTTACCCTCTCAGTGACTCCCCTCGCTTTTTCATTTTCTTTGTTCTCTTTTTTCCACCCTTCAAGTATTTCTGAAGGTGTTGTGGAGTTTGTGGATGTAAGCGCCCCAAGCCCAGTTCTTAATATTGGTTCGTTGAAAGAGTTTATTAGAATACAATTATTTTGGGGGGTTATTTTTTCATAATTCTTTTGCACGGTAAAAAGGATTTGTTCTTCACGAATTATTCCTTGTGCTGCAAACTCAGTTATTTTTGCCATAATAATTGGTGATTCAATTGCTTTTCCCAGTTCTTCCAAGAGTTCCTCGCTTTCAGAGAATTTCGCTCTTTTCATTACTTTGAAAAAATTTATTATTCTTGACAAGTTCATTGTAACAAACACATTTGTCGTGGTGCTTATTGGTAGCACATATCTTCCATCCTCGATTTTTATTCCATTCACATAATCGTTTTCAGTTGCTTTTCTTCCGGCAAATCCCTCTTTCATTTTTGTCATTCTGTTATAAAACTCAAATATTTCATTATTTAGTTCAACATACTCCTTTTCCGAACTTTCCCCAAGTTCCTTAATTTCTTTTGGCGTTACAAACGCCCCCGCCCCCATTTTTACATATCGTTGGCTTTGCTGGGTGTAAGAATCAAGGCTCTCGCATATGTGGTGGCTTAGGAGTCTTGAGCATTCTTCAACCGAAAAAGAAAGATTTATTGGTTTGGTTATTTCACAGAATGTTTCTTCATTAATATTCAAATTTTCTTTTTTTCCAAAGAAAGCTTCAAGCTCCGCAAGCGCTTCTTTGTTTGTTTCAAGGAGCCGTATTTTCATTTTTACCAAAAAAGTTCTTCTGCGTTCTTATTAAAAAAGTTTGTCTCTTAATTTCTTTGACGGGGTTAGAATGTTTGAGAGTGTTAAGAAAGAGGATAAAGTTATTTACGATTTGATAATGGCTGAGAAGGAGCGCCAGATGAATGGGATTGAGCTTATCCCTAGTGAGAATTTGGTTTCAATGGCGGTTCTTGAGGCGCTTGGTTCTTTTCCAACAAATAAATACGCTGAGGGGTATCCAGGTAAGCGTTATTATAGCGGTAATGAGTTTATTGACCAGATTGAACAACTCGCAATTGATAGATTAAAGCAATTATTTAGTGCAGAGCATGCAAATGTTCAACCCAATTCAGGTTCTCCAGCGAATATGGCTATGTATTCAGCGCTTCTTTCTCCAGGAGATAAAGCAATGGGGCTCAAATTAACAGAAGGGGGGCACTTAACTCACGGTCACAAAGTAAATTTTTCAGGTAAAATGTATAACTTTGTTCAGTATGGTGTTGATAAAGAAACAGAGCTCCTTGATTATGATGTTATTAGAAAGCAAGTGCTCTTAGAAAAGCCCAAGCTTGTCCTTTCAGGTTACACTGCATACCCGCGTTCAATTGATTTTAAGGAGTTTAGAAAGATTTGCGATGAAGCTGGTTGTTTTTGTGTAGCGGATATTGCTCATATTGCAGGGTTGTGCGCAGCAGGGGTGCATGAGAACCCCGTTCCTTATTTTGATGTAGTGACAACCACTACTCATAAAACTCTTTGCGGCCCAAGGAGTGCAGTTATTATGTGCAAGAAAGAGTTCGCTGAGAAAATTGACAAAGCAGTTTTCCCCGGATTTCAAGGCGGCCCTCATGAGCATGTGATTGCAGCAAAAGCCGTTGCGTTTAAGGAGGCTCTTCAACCGGATTTTAAGGAGTATGCTTCACAGATAGTAAAAAACGCTCGTACGCTCGCAGATTCTCTCCAAAGTTATGGTTATCGTCTTGTTTCCGGCGGCACTGACAATCATTTAATCCTAATTGATGTTTTCAAATCAGGTATTACAGGTATTGAGGCAGAGCATGCGCTTGAGAAAGCAGGAATTTATTGCAACAAGAACACAATTCCATATGAGCCTCGTTCTCCTTGGGACCCTTCTGGGATTAGAATAGGGACTCCAGTGCTTACAACAAGGGGGATGAAGGAGAGTGAAATGAAGCAAGTGGCTGAGTTCATGCATTTGGCTCTTATGAATCGCCAAAATGAGCAAAAACTTGCGGAGATTAAGCTTAAAGTAAAAGATTTTTGCAAGGACTATTTATTTTATAAATAATTTTATTTCTTCTCCACAATACTTTATTTTTTTTAAATGGTTTCTATTTTTTCCGCAATTTTTTATATTTCCAAAATTATTTTCTTTCTCGCACAACCACTTGGACACTTTTCCTAACTTTTTTCCCGCGTTTTTGTTAGTTTTTCCACTCATTTTTCTCTTTTCTTGGACATTTTTTTGGTTTTGCTAATGAAGGGGGTGTTATTGTGGTTTTTTTACTGAACTTGTTTTTTCATTGTAGTAAGGTTTTTATATAGGGGAAACATTTCTATCAAAGTTTTAAAAAATTGTCTGGAGAGAAAGTTTTTTTTAGAAAGAAAATTAGTTGGGGTTGGTGCCTTTGCCTAAATTTGTGATTAAGCGTGGTGGTTCTAAAGCTATTTTTGATGAATCAAAGATTACAGTTGCTGTTTGGAAGGCTGTTCAGGCCGTTGGGGGCACTGATCGCAAAAGATCCGATGAGATTGCCGCAAGAGTTGCAGTAAGCATTAATGAGCAGTTCCAAGGCGACGTAGTTCCAACAGTTGAGCAGATTCAGGATATTGTCGAATCCACTTTAATTAAAGGCGGGCATGATAAAACCGCTAAAGCCTATATTCTTTACCGCCACCAGAGAGAGTTATTGCGTAAAACCGAGGACATGGTGAATAATTTTGAGATAATTAATCAGTATATCACTCAAGAGGACTGGAGAGTAAGAGAAAATAGTAACATGGCATACTCTTTGCAAGGAATGAACTTTAACATCGCGGGAAGAGTAGTTTCAAATTATTGGTTGGGTAGAATTTATCCAAGAGAGATAGCAGAAGCTCACAAGACGGCGGATATGCATATTCACGATCTTGATGTGCTTGCGGTTTATTGTGTTGGCTGGGACTTAAAGCAGTTATTGCTTGAAGGATTCACTGGGGTTAAAGGAAAAATTGCTTCAAAGCCCGCAAAGCATTTACGCTCAGCTCTTGGTCAAGTAGTAAATTTCTTTTACACTCTTCAGGGTGAAGCAGCAGGCGCCCAAGCATTTAGTAACTTTGATACTTACCTTGCTCCGTTTATCAGATATGATAATCTTTCTTACAAAGATGTAAAACAGGTTCTTCAGGAATTTGTTTTCAATGCAGCAGTTCCAACTAGAGTTGGTTTTCAGTGTCTTTCAGAGGACACTGAGATTTTAACTCCAAGCGGGTGGGTTAGTCACAATGAACTCACTGTCGGGGAGCCAATTAAGACTTACAATATTAAGACTGGGGTTATTGAGGATAAGCCCGCGCTAAGCATATTTAAGAGGCACTATTCAGGTAAGATGTATAATTTAAAAAACAGGATTTCGGACCAATTAATTTCTCCTCAGCATAGAGTGTTAAGAAAAAAGTTTAATTCTTCAGAATATGTTTTAGAAGAAATTGAGGAAGTGAAGAAATTAAAATCTCCTTTTATTATTCCAATTGCCGGCAAGAATGTCGCAAAAGGGTCTTCTTTGAGCGATAGAGAGATTAAACTTCTTGCATGGGTTATTGCAGAGGGCTCAAGTGAGAATCCTTCTAACAAACACAGGCAGTGCGGCAGAATTTCAATTTACCAGTCCGCTTTGGTAAACCTCGCGAAATATAATGAGATTGTTACTTTGCTTGCCACACAGGGGCTTGGTTTTACCGCGCACGCTTCAACTCCCGCGCTTGGTTCTTCAGTTCAGCAGATTCGTCTTGATGCGGAGTCTTCCCGCGCTGTGCATTCTTTTTTTGGTGACCCCTATGATATTAAATTAATTCCTGAGGAGTTATTTTCCGCGAATGCGGAACAGGCGCAGTTGTTCTTAGAAACTTATTTGAAAGCTGATGGTTGTGGGGATTGCAAAATTGCTACAACTGATAAAAGAATTCTTGACGGGCTAGAGCACATGTGTGTTCTTGCAGGGTATGGTTTTACAGTACAGAAGCGCAAACCAACAATTGGCAAAAAAGAAATTTTTATTCTTCGGTTAGTAAAGCATAATGAAACTTACATAAATCAAGTTATAGATGTAGATTACTCTGGAACTATTTGGTGCCCTACTACAGAGAACGAAACCGTTGTCGCTCGTCGAAATGGAAAAGTTTTCATTACAGGCAATTGCCCTTTTACAAATGTTACAATGGATTTGATTGTTCCTCCGCACATTGCTCACGATCCGGTGATTATTGGGGGCAAAGCAATGGAATTAACATATAATGATTTCCAAGATGAAATGGATATGTTCAATCAGGCATTTACTGAGGTAATGACTGGGGGGGATGCGAACGGAAGACCATTTACTTTCCCAATTCCAACATATAATATTACAAAGGATTTTGATTGGAATTCAGAGAAATATGATGGTATTTGGGATATGACTGCAAAGTATGGTATTCCTTATTTCTCAAATTATGTTAATTCAGATATGAAGCCCGAAGATGCTCGCTCTATGTGTTGTCGTCTTCGATTGGATAATAGAATGTTAAATAAAAGAGGGGGCGGATTATTTGGGGCAAATCCTCTCACAGGTTCAATTGGGGTTGTTACAATTAACTTGCCAAGAATTGGTTTCAAATCAAAATCAGAGAGCACTTTCTTTGAGAAACTTGGTCACTTAATGGATTTAGCAAAAGAATCCTTGGTGATTAAGAGAAAAACTCTTGAGCGTCTCACCGATCAGGGCTTGTATCCTTATTCAAAATTTTATTTGCGCGGAATTAAGGAGCAAACAGGGCAGTTTTGGGCAAATCACTTCTCAACAATTGGACTTTTGGGAATGAATGAGGCTTTGGTTAATTTCATGGGTAAAAATATTGCCTCAAAAGAGGGTGCAGCTTTTTCAATTAAGATTCTTGATTTCATGAGGGAAAGAATTCAAGGTTACCAAGATGAAACCGGCGATATTTTTAATTTGGAAGCAACTCCTGGCGAAGGAACTTCAAGGAGATTCGCTTGGGCTGATAAGAAAATGTATCCTGAGATTATTGTTGCTAATGATAAGCAGGTAAAGGAGCATGGAATTGCGCCATATTACACAAACTCTTCCCAGCTCCCAGTAAACCTCGGGCTTGATTTATTTGAGTCCCTTGATTTGCAGGACCCATTGCAAACAAAGTACACTGGGGGGACAGTGTTCCACGTTTTCCTTGGGGAGAAATTGCCTTCAAAGGAATCAACAAAGAATTTAGTGAAGAAGATTGCGACAAATTACAAGATGCCGTACTTTTCGCTAACTCCTAGCTTTAGTATTTGTCCCGTTCATGGTTATTTATCAGGGGAGCACGAGTATTGTCCAGTGTGTGAGCAGGAGTAAATGGGCGGCGGGACACTAGCGAAACGTTTTTACATGGTTGTGTTATATTAGGTAGCGTCAAATGATTGAATGATTTTTAAAAATGCACGCAAGAGTTAGTGTATTTTTGGAGAAAGGAAGGGTGATAAAATGGTTAAAACAAAATGCGAAGTATATAGCAGAGTTGTTGGGTACATTAGACCTGTAAGTAATTGGAATGATTCAAAACAGGCCGAGTTCTCTGACAGAAAGAAATTTGATTCAGCTGTTGAGCCAAAGGGCGATTGCGGCTGTCAGTAAATACGAAGAAGGTTATAATTAGTAACGGTGAAAAGTTGGGCGTGCCTTTTTCCGTGCCTTTTCCTAGCACAAATTTCTTTTTTTATTTTTAATTTCCTTTTCCAATTTTCCCTATTTGGTATTTTTATATTGTTTGATAATTATTTTGTTTGCTTGGTGTTGTAATGTTTATAGGGGCTCTTCAAAAAACCACTTTAATGGATTTCCCAAACAAGGTTGCGTGCATCGTTTTTTTAGTAAATTGTAATTACAAGTGCAAATTTTGCTATAACAAGGAGCTCACTTCATTTAAGTATTTCAAAAAAGGTAAGCGCGAGTTGATTGAGGAGAAAGATTTTTTTTCATTCCTTGAGAAACATAAAAAAATGCTTGACGGAGTAGTAATTACAGGGGGCGAACCCACAGTTTCTCCAGGTTTGCACAATTTTATTAAAAAAATTAAATCCCTTGGGTTTGCGGTAAAACTTGATACTAATGGCACAAATCCACACAGAGTAAAAAAGCTTTTCGCGGAAAATCTTTTGGATTACGTTGCAATGGATTTTAAGGCGCCAAAGTCAAAGTACCATGAAATCACCCAGTCGCGTCTTCCGTTTGAAAAGATTCAAGAATCAGTTGATTTGATTCGCGCTTCAGGTATTGCGCACGAATTTCGAACCACACTTTATCCAAAGCTCACAATAGCCGACCTAAAAGAGATTTCTCATTTTCTCAAAGGAGAAAAGTGGTTATTACAACAGTTCCAAGCAGTGCACGCCCTTGACCCAAAATCAAGGAAATTAAAGCCAATGAAGCTTTCAGAGATTAAAGAGTTCATAACAGAAGCAAAGGAGTATGTTGATGTAAAGCTTCGCGGGGATGCTGTGTTGCGTAATTGTTTGTGTTTTTGATTAATTGGTTCTTTTTGGGCTAATTGTTACAATAATTGGTTTTGGAGTTGTAGTTTGTATATTTGTTCGTGTTGCATGTTGTGGTATTTAGTTGATTGGGTGTGTTGTCCGAATCTGCGTTTAATGGTTGAGAACATGGTTTCTATTGCCCATCGTGTGCCGTAGGCTTGTTGTTGTTGCCATTTTTTCTTAT
>DYDN01000043.1 GCA_020717885.1 Candidatus Forterrea sp. | reverse complement strand
CTTGACCTATTCCAAACAATCAAACAAAACCTACAAAACAGTTAGCAAATACACGCAGGGAGAGGGTTTATATAGAAGGTTTTTGTTTATGTTTCAAGGTGATGTTTTTGAGGAAAACAATTCTGTTCAGATTCGGGAGTAAGGACTTCCAGTGGACGAGCGTATTAGGAATTTTCCTTGGGATTATCGCTGTTTTGATGCTCATAAAGTCAGCAGCAGTAATGTTTGACTCTTGGCAGTCAGTGCGCGATTTTGATAAGTGCGCTGAGTTCTCAGGAATCAATGATTTGACTAGTTTGGGCAGTGCTGAGCAACTACTCGCGCAGATGAAGTATAATGATTGCAAAAGCTCATTATATGAATTAACTGGCGCGCAGATACCTGCATCGCAAGTATCAATGACCTCAAGGCAGGCAGTAACCGCTCTAGTTGAGCCAATCGCTTGGTTCTTCTTTTGGGCAGTACTATTCCTGATTGCGTTGTCATTATTGTTCAACAAATCAGTGGTTATTCCTGTAGAGGAAATAGAAATACCTTCAAGGCCATTTAAGAGAAGATAAATTTTACTAGTGAAGGGGAAACTTCCTCTTCACTAACTAATTTTTTTGCATTTTTATACTTTTTAACTTCTGTTAGTTATGATAACTTTAAATTTTGGGCTTTAGTTAGTATTAGTATGCGTAATTTCCTTTGTATTGGCATTCCCGCAAGAAATGAGGAAGAATCAATTGAGCGGGCAATTAGGAATGTAATGGCTTCTGATGTTTGGAAAGTTGCGTCCCCAAAAGAAAGAGAAATTATTGTTTGTGTGAATCACTCTTCAGATAATACTGCTCAAATAGTTGCAGCACTCTCAAGAACCCATCCCGAAATAAGTCTATTTGAGATTTATCAGCAAGGGAAGAATCGTGCGATTAACACAATTGTTTCTCATTCTTCTCCAAAGGCGGATGTAATCTACTTCTCCGATGCCGATGTTTTGGTAAAAAGAAATACAATCGGAAAGTCTGTGGCTGCAGTTTGGGCAGACGCCAAAATTGATTTTGCTTTCCCAACAGTATTATCCTCCGCGAATTTTGTTCCGCGCAACAAGAGGGGATTCACGGCGTCTTTATTTGCGGAGGCGCTTAAGATTGGGGCGGAGCATAAACTGATTCGTTTGAACGGAACTGGTTTTGCCGTGCGAAAAAGTTTTCTAAAAGCTCACCCGCTCCCAGAAGATCCGCGAATTTCTGATGACCGTTTTATCAATATTGCTCACGCAGGAAGAATTAAAGTTTTGTATGATGCCGTTGTTGTGTTTAAACAGCCAACTTTGGCTGATCACTATCGGCAGAGAACGCGTCACATTAGGGATGCGCGGGCAATTAAAGAGCAATTCCCCCAATTAGTTGAAGAATCAAGGGTTCAAGCAAGAAAGATAAATCCAAGGCGGCGTGGTTTTTTCAGAAAACTGAGCATGCGCGGAAAAGTTGGGCTCGTTCTTAATCAACTGGTTGAACCTGTTGCTCAAATCGCCGCGAGAAGAAAAGTTTCTGAAGTGTGGCCTAAGATTAAGAGCACTAAAATGTCAAGGCGAACTAGATACGCAGAACCAAGGTAATCTGATTTAGAATATTTTTAAAAAAAGTTTTAGGAAAAAGCGGTCCTTGCCGCTCTTTCCAAATAAATAGTTTTTACATTGTGTATGCTTTCGCTTTTTGCGGATTTATTGCGCCTTTTTTTACGCCAACGATTACTTTGACGTCTTTGGCTTCTGCCGCTTCAACAAGTCTATTGGTTATGATTCCATCAAACATCACAGTACCAATTTTCTTTTTGGTTTTTTGTATTGTTTCAAGTAAATCCTTTACCTCAACTTCCTTTATTTTCTTTCCTTTTTCATCAAGTATTCTTGCTTTTGATTTTCCTTTGAGTTTATCAAAGTCTTTCTTCATATCAAGTACTTCCTTTGGGACAGGTTCTTCTCTTGGAGTGAATGCGGGCGTGTATGGGCGGTCGTTTGAGAATGAGGGATTAAATCCTCTGTCTCTAAATCCTCCGCCTGAACCGCGTGAGTCAAATCTTGGCCTGTCACCAAATCTTCCTCGGCTATCCTCGCCAAAGCTTGGTCTTGAATTAAAGTCTCTGCGTGGTGGTCCTCTTGAATCAAAATCTCTTCTTTGGGGTCTTGAATCAAATCCTCTTGGAGTAAAGGGTCTTGGCTCAAAGCTTCTTGGTTCGAAACTTCTTTGTGCCGGTGCTTCAAAGTTAGTTATTCCTTCTTTGAATGCTTCGCTCATGGGAACTCTTCGTTTTAGCGCTTGCAAGATTTCTTTTTGCACTAGCTCTTCAACTTCTTTTCCGTCGGGAGCTTTTGCAACAAAATCAACTTTTGTCAGCGCAGCGAGTTTCTTTACATTGAGTTCTCCTCCTCTGTCCCCATCAATTAAAACAGTTACGGTTTTTTCTTTGCATAATCCGATTAGAGGAGTGTCAATGTTTCCGCCGTTCATTGCTACTGCGTTATTTATTCCGTAGCTTAGAAGTTTTAGAACATCCGCTCTTCCCTCAACAACGATTATTTCGGGGTTAGTTTCAACTTCCGGCCCTGCAGTGAGTCCTCTGAAATTTATTACTTTTTCAGTTTTGATTTCAGTTTTTATTGTGTCAGCAAGTTCTCCACTTTCAACGCCTTCAAATTTTTGCATGCGTTTTAGGAGTTCTTTTGCTCGGTCAGTAATAGTTTCTCTTTTTTCTTTTCGTGTATCTTGTATTTTCATTACCTTAACTTTAGTGTCAAACGGGCCTACTTTCTCAACTGTTTCAATAGTTGCTGCGAGTATGCTTGTTTTTACCATATCAAGTGAACTTGGGATAATTATTTCCCCAAATGTAGTTCCTTTTCCTTTTTTTACAGTAATTTCGATTCTCCCGATTTTTCCGCTTTGCTGGAGTTCCTTCAGATCCATATCTTCCCCAAGGAGTCCTTCGCATTGACCGAAAATTGCCCCAACGATATCAGGTTTCTCAACTACTCCCTGTACTTCGTAGTTTGCGAGCACCTCGTATTTTACTGTGCTTAAATATGTTTTAGCCATTTAATTTTCACCTTTTTTTAATTTTGTAATTTGCAAATTTCTTTGCATATTATTCACACTTTCTTGAAAGTGTTATGAAAGAACCGTCTGAGAATTTTTTTGTAGAATTAGTTTGTGTTATTTAGCAAGTTCAAAACTTCTTGTTTTGGTAAACTTATTTTTATTATTTTTTTCTTGCTTTTTATTCCGGAAACAAGTTCTATCTCTGATTTAAAAAATTTTTTTAATTCCTTGATGATTTCTTTGTTTGCTTTTCCTTTCTCTGGATTCTCGGTTATTTCAATGATTAATACTTCATTTTCGCTGTCAAAAGACAAACCGAATTTATTTTTTCCAGTGCGGATAATCGCGTTAACAATTGTTTCCATTTAACACAAACCATTTTCACATAATACTGATTTAATCAGTATCAATAAAGCGCATTCGCGCTCAAAATTCCCAATTTTTGGGTTCTTTACAAAGAACCTCTTGCTGCAAGGGCATTTAAACTTATTCCTTCCTAAGAAAGCTTGTGATGCGTATGGGTAAGTTTATGGCTGATAGCGAGAAAACGCCAAGGGATGGCTCCGCTTTGCCAATAGGAAAGAAACTCAAAAAGAAGCTCTTTAACCTTAAAGTGGGTTTAACTCAGGATAAGGCGGGCGAGCATGGCGTAATTAGCCAATTCGACAAGAGAAGGAAGTAATTCAAGTAATTCCAAAAATCGGGTTAATTTTGGTGTTGGTTTTGGAGAAAAAGAATCCTTTTAGCGAAGTTTCTAAACAGAGGCGCAAACTTCTAAACGAGAGAAATTCGCGCTCTTCGCCTTCTTCTGGTTTATCAAAAGCCAAGAAGCGTGATTTGGATAAAGAAGCCAGAATTGATCTTAAGCGAAAAGATAATCTTTCACCTAAGGGGCTTTACGTTTAATTCTTTTCTACTTTCATGCGATACGTTTAAGTTTTCCACAACTATTACTTTGTAGTAAATTAAGGTTTGTGGTTTCAATGGCTCATTATAATAAAGGCGCTAATGCTGAGAGGGAATTAATTCATACTCTTTCAGATATGGGCTTTGCGGTGCTTCGTGTCGCGGGTTCTGGTGTCTCTCCTTTGCCAAGTCCTGATGTTGTCGCGCTAAAAAATGGGCGCATCCTCGCGTTTGAGTGTAAGGCATGGAAAGGAAATTATTTAGCAATCCCGATTCAAACTTTTAATGATGAAGTTAATTGGGCGAAAACCGCTGGTGCTGAGTTTTTTGTTGGGTGGAAGATTCCTAGAGAAGGTTGGCTCTTCATTAAAGCGGAGCACTTCCACAATGCGGGAAAGAATTTTATGGTTTCGCTTGAGGACGCGAGGGTGTTTTCCATTTCGCTAGAAAATCTTACTCAAATGTAACTTGTTCTGTTTTTTTGCCCTATTTAGATTTTGTAAAATAATTTTATGCATACATCTTCATCTTCTATTAAGTTGATTTTGAGCGCATTTTTTGGAGTAACCCACTTATAATTTTTGTGTTCCTCTGGATTTAGTTTAATTCCTTCTTGCCCCGTAAGTTTTGCTTGAAATATGTGGTAAACAAAATCATAATTTGGGTATTTTTCATAAATTTTTTTAAAGTACTTCAAATTTGGTTCCTTAAGTGTAAGTCCAGTTTCTTCTTTTATTTCTCTTAACATGCCTTCTTCAAGAGTTTCTTTTTCTTTGATTTTTCCAGCCGGCACCCCCCAAGTAGTTCCTTCTCTTGCGTCATCTAGTCTGTGCAATAAAACAAACTTTCCTTTTTTCTCAATAAAACAAGATACTACTTCAAAAATAGGGGTAAAGTTAGAAGGTTTTTGTAGTGAAATCATTCAGAACTAATTGTAATTAAAAGTTTTAACCCCGCTTAGTTGGCTTTTTAATCCTTTTTTAGATGTATTAGTTTATGCGTCTGGGTAATGATGAGATTATTGCGGAATTAAAATCCCGCTTGGATAAAGAGAAGTCCATGAAGAAGAGAGTTCAACTAAAACAGATGATTGATTTAGTTAGGCAGCTTTAGCTCTTTCTAGTGCAATAGCAAATTCTGATTTGAGTTCTGGTCTTGCTTCGCTAAAATCCTCAAGTAAGTGTCTTTGTTGGTGTACAGGATCCATTCTCTCTTTTATTCCGCGCCAGGTAAGCTGTCTGTATTTTTTTGGGGTAACTTTATCCAGTAAAAGTCTTTTCAGATCTGTGCGCCGCATTTTAATAAGGTCATTAACATTAACACTTTCTTCTCCGCGTATTATTGGTGGATATAAATCGACAAGTGTCGGCACCCCATTAATCATTGCGTAATTTGTTGTTCTTGCGTCAATTCCAATGGCCCCTGGGTTTTTTCTACTCCATTCTTGCATGCGTTCTGTGATTGTAACCATTTCAGAAAAAATTGTTAGTGCCTCACGAGCGGGGCAGGTTTTGAGGTAATTGTGTAGCATCATTTCTCTTGGGACAAATGGCTGAACAAAATGAATTCTAAATTTCCCCGGGGTTTTAGTCCAAGTTACGACCATTCTCGTATCTATTGCAGGGATTTTGGCGTCTTTTAGCGCCTCTTTATACTTAGTCATTATTGTGCGTATGTGTTTGGCTTCTTTTGTATCAACAAGGTGTCTTAGTATTTTAAGAACTTTTCCTGAGAGCGTAACTCTTTTTCCAAGATCTCTTTTATTTGGAAGAACCCTTTTCACTTGAAAGTATGATCCTTTTCCAAGGTACGCAGTTTTTCCATTTCCTATTCCAATTTTCTTTAGGAACCAATTGTATTGCATAAAGAGTATGTGCGCATAGTTTATTTAATTTTAAGTGTTTTTTGGGCTATTTTAGCTCATGTTTTTGGTATCTTTCAAGTATATCTCTTCCCGCTTTTGATACATCAGCTAGCCCGCCCTTTATTACCATATTTCGTTTGAGTGCAATGCTCTCAAGTATTTCTTCCTCATCCATTTCCTCAATTTGTTCCTTACTGAGTCCAAGCGAGAAGAATTTCGCGATTTTTTCTTTTCCAAGTACTTGTATTAATCTCACTGCGGCGGTCTCAGGGTCTTTTAGTTGATTAGGGTTTTTTGATTCAACTAGAAATAAATTAAATTCCTCTTCCTTGAATGGAATTATTCCAGGGGAGTCAATCAAATATAGTCCTTCGCTTATCTTAATTTTCTGTAGGCCCCTTGTAAGTCCCGCCTTGCGTGAAGTAGCAACTCTTCCTCTTCCTTTTCCCGCGAGTGCATTAATTAGCGTGCTTTTTCCAACATTGGGGTATCCAATTATTCCAATTGTAAAAAAATCTTTTTCTTTTGACTCCATTCCAATTTCTTTTCTAATCATATTTATTCCGTCTCGTTTGAGTGCGGAAATAAAAATTGTTTTTGCCCCGCTCTCGGTCGCGATTTCGGCTTTTTTCTTTTCCATTTCTTTCTTATCTTCAATAAGATCAGCTTTGTTAATAACAAGCACAAGTTTTTTTCCCCTTTCAGTAACCATTTTCTCAAGCTGTATGTTTCTTGTTTTCTCCGGGTGACGTGCATCAAGTATTTCTATTACGATATCGCTTGCTTTGATTAGAGTAAGAACATGATTCATGAATCCTTGTTTCATAAGATAATTAGATTTGTTCGGTTATTTAAGTGTTGCTTTGGTTTTAGGATTACCAAAGCAATTAGAGTAGTTTTAGGTCCTTAAAGTATTTTTGTGCCTTGTCCTCATCAACAGGTCCGCACCCAAAGCATGTTTTTGAGCCTGGCTCGATTTGTGTGTGCCCCGCATCAGTAATAAGTGCGCAGGGGAGTATTTTCTTCACCCTCTCAAATAATTCAACAAGCTCTTCAGTATTCTTTACTTTTAATACGACTTTTTTCATTCCTTCGCTCTTCCATTCAGAAATGTCAGAGTCATCAACTTTGTCAAGCACGGAGACGGAGGCATGTGCAACTTGGGCGCAAATCTTACCGCAACCCATCTTTAATCCCTTATTTACAACAATATATTGTGTTAAGTTCCCCACATTATCGCCCTCTTTTTCAAATGATTAATATATCTCTTATGTTTTCGTTCTAAATAAAGCTTTCCTGGGCCCTTATAAATCCATTTACAAAAAGCCCTTGCGTTGTCACCATAAAACTCTATTCCATAACATCCTGGCCACTTTTTGGGCTCTGTTGAACGTATTCGTGTTGTCTCTTCAACTTTTGACTTTAAGTCTTCAATGAATGGGCCATCCAACAATCCTTATTTTGATAACATTTGGTTTGTTGAAGTGAATACGTCCATCCTCGTCAAAATAACCTCTTACAAAATGAGAGTAATATTTTTTAGGGAGTTTTTTTGGAAAAGCTAATTTATGGGCTTTTCTTGGCATGCAACCAAGTTTTAGCAAATCCCCACAGATTTTTCTACTGTGCAATCTAAACTCTATATGATTACCGCGGATAAATAGGCTTTGTTGAAAGTCCGTGTTTTTGTTTGTAAAGGGGCTTTTTTATGCCCCAATAG
>DYDN01000042.1 GCA_020717885.1 Candidatus Forterrea sp. | reverse complement strand
AGAAAAAATGGCAACAACAACAAGCCTACGGCACACGATGGGCAATAGAAACCATGTTCTCAACCATTAAACGCAGATTCGGACAACACACCCAATCAACTAAATACCACAACATGCAACACGAACAAATATACAAACTACAACTCCAAAACCAATTATTGTAACAATTAGCCCAAAAAGAACCAATTAACCAAAAACACAAACAATTACGCAACACAGCACCGCATTTTTGCGCTTTTTTAGTGGTTTTTTGTTTTAACTTGGAAAGGGGTTTTAGTGGTTAAGAAAGCACATAACTTCAACAAAAGTACCCTAAACCAAGCTAAATTCACTTCAAAAGAACTATTTGAGCCTATCAAGTTTCTCAAGATATGCATCCTCAAGCTCTTTTACGCTTCTTCTTTTCTCAATGCCCTCTTTTGGATAATGCCAAAACAACACTTGTTCTTCAGTTGGTTTCCAGCAGAGAACAATTTCTTTTTCGGCGTGCTTTGAATAAAAATCTATTTCCATTTTTTCAAGGTCGCGAACCACACAACCCTGTCTTATGAGTGAACCAAGGAGTAAATACATTTCAACATTCTTTTCGTGGAAGTGGCGATTGAGTTCGACCTCGAGTAAAAAGTTTTCCATTGAGTCATCGTCAAATTCTATTTTTGTATTATCAAGCATTGAGAGCTGTTCATTCAAATCCGAGAGTAATTCAACATCTTTTCGTATTCTCTTAACAAGCTCGTTCGCCTGGCGAAGAGAAAAATATATTTTTGGCATGATAATACTCCGCTCAAAAGCATTTATAACACTAATTTTTCAGTTACCAAAAACGAGGTGATGTGCTTTTTATTGTTTTCCAAGTGAGTAATAGTTATGAAAGTAACAAGCAAGAAACCCGAACTTCTTTCTGGTGTTGGAGACTATGCCTCCGCAATTGCTGCTGTAAAAAACGGTGCTGACGCAATTTACTTTGGGGTAAAAGGTTACAATATGCGTGACCTCGGGGCAAATTTCACTGAGAAAGAATTACCAAAACTAATGAAATATCTTCATGCGCACAAAGTAATGGGATACCTTGCGCTTAACACGATTATTTATGATGAGGAACTTAAAAGTGTAGAAAAAATTCTTGCCTCGGCAAAGAAAGCAAAAGTTGATGCGGTAATTGTTCATGACCTCGGAGTGCTTTTTCTTGCAAAAAAACAAAAGCTTCCCGTGCACTTAAGCACACAGGCAAGTGTATCAAACGCACTTGCAATGAAAGAGTACGCGAAGATGGGTGTGGAAAGAATTGTTCTCGCCCGCGAACTTACGCTTGAACAAATTTCAAAAATTGTTAAAGAAGCAAAGAAAGCAAAAATAAAAGTCGAATGTTTTGTTCACGGTGCGATGTGCATAAGCGTTTCAGGGAGATGCTTTTTGAGCCACGAGTTATTCGGGCGCAGCGCGAACCGCGGAGAGTGCCTTCAGCCATGTAGGCGCGCATTTTTCCTTGACGGAGCTTCTCCAGATTTTGAGAAAAAGGAAGTTTATTTGGATGGGAACACAGTGCTGAGCGCAAAGGATCTCAAAACAATTTCTTTCCTTGATAAAATAATCGCCGCAGGAGTTGCTTCATTAAAAATTGAGGGAAGAACAAAACCAAGCGATTATGTTGCCGCAACCGTTAAGTGCTATCGCGAGGCAATTGATTCTATCGCGAAAAAAACCTTCACCACTGAAAAAATTGCGGAGTGGAATGTTGAACTAAAAAAAGTTTACAATCGAGGCTTCTCAGAAGGACACTACTTCAAAATCCCTGATGCAAAAGATTTTGCTAAGGGCCAGGGAAGCTTTCAAACGCAAAAAAGAGTTCATGTTGGAGTTGTTGCGAATTATTACGCAAAAGCGGGGGTTGCCGAAATAAAATTGTTTGATTCAATCAAAATCGGTGACGAAATTTTAATTGAAGGCGTAACCACTTTTCTAAAACAGCCACTCGATTCAATGGAAATAAATCACAAAAAGGTTATTTCTGCGGGGCAGGGGCAAATTGTTGGGATAAAAATAAGCGAAAAGGTTCGACCGAATGATAAGGTATTTGTGTTAAAACCAAGAAAATAATATCCAGAAAATAAAACGATGCCCAAACCTTCTCTAAAAACCAATAAATACTTCTTAGTTGCATATTCTCCCATGGAATACGGTGCCCCAAACTTTTTTGGTTTTGCATACACTGAAGACCAAAGAAAACTAGTCAGTCTTCTGCGCGAATCAAAGAAAAAAAACTCAAAAACAAAACTTTGCTTAATGACCGCCCCTTCTTTTGTTGTTGATTTTGATTACGTTGATTTTGTTCCAAAAATGAAGGGACTTGGATTTGATAAGGTGACCGAGCTAACTTTCGGAGCAAAAATTGTGAATCAGAACTACCACAAATACATAAAAGAGCACTTCTCGGATTACAAAATTAACGGAAAAAGAATTGATAAAAAGTTTCAGAACAAATTTATTTCCTCTGTTTGCCCCGCAACTGTTGAGCTTGTGAAAACCCGCCACCCAGGATTTGTAAAATACTTGCTGCCTTTTGTTTCTCCGATGAGCGCAATGGCAAAAATTGTTAAGAAAAATTTTCCTAAACACAAAATTGTTTTTCTTGCACCATGCTCCGCAAAAAAATTTGAAGCGGCAAAACTTTTGGGCAAAAAAAAGAAAAGAATTATTGATGTTGCAATTACTTTTGCTGAAATGAGGCAAATTGTTGCAAAAGAAAAACCCAAAAATAAAAATGGTTCAAGGAAATTTGATTCATTTTATAATGATTACACAAAAGTTTATCCACTCTCCGGGGGCCTTTCAAGCACTCTCCACTGTAAAGGAATTTTACACAAAAATAATGTTGTTGTTAAGGATGGTTGCGTGGAGCTTGAGAAATTATTTTCAAAAACACCAAATAAAGTTTTCTATGATGTTCTCTTCTGTAAAGGCGGGTGTATTGGTGGCCCGGGAATAGCATCCCGCGCACCAATCTTTATTCGAAAGCAACGCGTGATTAAATACAAAAACTTTGCAAAGAAAGAGAAGATGGACGGCAAGCAGGGAACTAGCAAATACACAAAAGGACTTGACTTTTCAAGAGAGTTTTAATTGCTTTCTATTAATTTCTTAATTATGATTTACCACATAATCACAACACCTGAATGCAATCTCTGCTGTGAGTATTGCTGCGGGAAATCTTTTGCCGAGCCCGAGTCTAAATTAAAATTTGAACCTGTGCCACAGAAACCAGAGTATTCAATGGCGCAACTTAATTCATTTCTTCTCAAGGACAAAGACAAACCGATTTCAATTATTTTTTACGGGGGAGAACCTCTCCTTGAGACTAATTTTATAAAAAAAGTAATGGATTCACAGGCGAAATACAAGACAGTAAAGAATTGGCTGATTCAAACTAACGGAACTCTGCTTGATAAACTTCCAAAACAATATGTAATCAAATTCCACACAATTCTCGTTTCAATTGACGGCGGAAAAGAGCAGACGAATAAGAACAGGGGAGAAGGCACTTGGGAGAAAGTCACTGAAAATTTAAAACTAATTCGCAAAAATGGCTTCAAAAAAGAAATTATTGCGCGTATGGCTGTTGAGGAACCGACAGATTTCTTTGATGATATTATGGAACTTGTTGAGCCAAAGAATCCAGAAGGTTTTGCATTCACAAGCGTTCATTGGCAACTTGACGCTAATATGTGGCACGATTATGAGAAGCGCAATTTTTCTAAGTGGAGCAAGTCATACAACAAAGACATCACTCGCCTCGCAAAATATTGGCTCGCCGAAATGAAAAAGGGGCGCGTGCTTAGACTTTATCCTTTCCTTGGAATAATGAACTCGCTTTTATTTGACACACAATACTTTATGCGCTGCGGTTCGGGTGTCGGGAACTTCACAATCCTTCCTAATTGGAAGATTTCTTCCTGCCCGATAATGAGCGGGGTAAAAGAATATTATCTCGGGGACATCAGAACGGCGGACCCAAACAAATTGCCGTTTCAACTTATTGTAAAAGAGCCCTGCACTTCATGCAACGATTATGATTTGTGCGGCGGGCGTTGTTTGTATTCAAATCTTAACCCTGTTTGGCCAAAAAAAGGTATTAGTGAACTTTGCGGAACAATTAATCATTTGATTTTAGAAATGAAAAGGATTGAGCCGGAGATTCTTGCGCTTTTGCAGAAAGGAAAAATAAAGAAAAAGGATTTTGAGTTCTTGAAATACAATTGCGCTGAGATAATTCCTTAATATACACAAAACGCTATGCGCGCTGAAATTATTCCTTAGCAGTCTTTTTTATTTTGGCTAAAAAGAATTGTTGTGTGTTATTATCCTGGGGATAGAAACGCACGCACCCTTCGCACAACTCATTTTTCCGGATTTTTATCCCTTCAAGCTCTATTGGAATAACTTTTGCATCCTTTCGTGCCCGTAGAAGATATTGCACAACTTCTTCATTCTCTTCAGGGGCAAAGGAGCATGTTGAGTAAATCATTTCCCCGCCTTCTTTTAAGTAATCAAAAGCGTGTGTTATCATTTGTTTTTGGTTTGCGGCTTTTTGTCTCACCATTTTCTCTGACCACTCAAGTAGCGCTTCCCTTTTTTTTCGCACTACTCCTTCGCTTGAGCACGGTGCATCCAGTAGAACTTTATCAAATTTCTTGTTGCGTTTAACATTACGAAAATCTATTCGCTTTACCGCAACATTTTCAAGTCCAAATCTTTTTCTTATGCTCAAAAGAATATCCATTCTTTTTGAGTGAACATCAGTGGCGAGCACGTTCCCCGCAAGGTTGCTTAGTTGTATTGTTTTCATTCCGGGGGCAGCGCAGGTATCAAAAACATAATCAGTTTTTTGTGGGTTGAGAGCTACAACTGGAAGCATTGAGGCTTTTTCCTGCAGAGATATTTTTCCGTTAACATATTCCTCAAGTTCGCTTGGTCTTTCATACTCAATCAAAAATGCTTGTTCGTGAAAAGGAAGTTGTGTGAATTTAACTCCTTTTTTTGTGAGTGATGCTTTTACTTTCTCCACAGTTGCTTTGTTTGTATTCACCCAAAATGCCTTGGGGCGCT
Source organism: Candidatus Forterrea sp. (assembly GCA_020717885.1). Classification (GTDB taxonomy): domain Archaea; phylum Iainarchaeota; class Iainarchaeia; order Iainarchaeales; family JAAZKV01; genus JAAZKV01. Next base: position 2,492 of record DYDN01000042.1, on the reverse strand, counting down.
TTTCTTGTATTGCTGAATAAAACGCAGGCCACTCGAGGCCAAGCATTAATTTGTACTTCGCAATGAATTCTTGCGGGAAAAATGTTTTCTTAATTGACATAAGACAAATTTTGTGGTTAAGTTATTAAAAATCAGGCGGTTAAAATAATTGGTTTTGCCAAAATCCTTGGGCGTTAGGACGTATTTTGGTCAGTAAAAGTATTATCTATTTCATTAAGCGAATTAGCTATCCCTGAAATATCCGTGCTTACATCAGCAAGTGTGTTTGCCGCATCCTTATCAGTTGTAATGTTTGTTCCATCTGTGGGAGGAGTAATGCACCCCGAGAATAACATTGCAAAAACCGCAAGTACTACAATTACCAAAATTATTGCTTTATTCATAAGTCCGCCCCCAAGTTTACTCCAACAAAGCCATTAATACATCCATTAAGGCTCCATCAACAATTTCTCTTATCGCATTCATTACTTCTTTTGCATTTTCTTCAGTAAAATTATTCACGTTCACCTTTATCTTCTGTTTTACCAAGTCAAGTTTTGTGATTGCCGCGTTCATTAACTCTTTTGACTTAGTGAACTTTTCAGCCGAGTCAGTGTCGCCCTTCCCAGTATAATAATTTTCAAGTGCATCAAGTTTTTCTATTACTGAGCTAAGTTCAATCTTTATGCTTTCAATTTTTAGCGCTAAGCCTAGGAGAGTCGCCTTGTCCGAAAGAATTTCTTTGTTTATTCTTGTATTATTTGTGTCTTTCGCTTTCCATCCGATACATTCAAGTACTGTCAAGCACCCATCCTCATTTACTTTTGTAACTACTTTTCCCCCTCTCTTTTCGCACGAATCATACTTTTCCCGCGGTATATCCCCAATTGTTCTGCATTCTTTTACAACATCAGCTTTTTGTACGCATGAATAAAAGTTACATCCTTTTTCTCCTTGTTTTATTATTACTTCCCCATTATTCGCATAACATTTATCCTTAATTGCCCTTATTTCTTCCATCGGCTGGGCATAGCATGTCTGCTCCTCATGCCTGCAGGGGTCATTTGGTTGTATATCAACAACGTAACTACATGCTACAAGCGCACCCGTCTCGCTTTTTGTGGTGGTTGATGATACTTGTGTTGCTGTTCTTGTCACAGCATCCTCTGGAGCAAATCCAAAGAATCCTGATAAATTTGAGAAAACGTTTCCCGCAGTGTTTTGTGTTGTAACTGGAAGAGGGTTTGTCGTAGTTGTGGTAGAAGTAGTTGTTGTGCTAGTATTTGTAGGCGCGCTTGCCCCCCCACCTGTAGTACTTGTTGTTTCATTACTTTGAGTTATGCATTCTTTCGAGCAGGTTCTTCTTGCAATCTCTTTCCATTCAGCATAAGGTGTGCATCTGTCCGAGCTTTGTTTGAATTCTCGCCCATCAGAACATTTCCAGTAAGCGCTTTTGTAGAAGTCGCTTTTTGGTGGTTCGGTTGTTATACACTTGCCGTCATAAGCAATCCCAATCCCTTCGCACCCTGCTTTGCACTTGTTGCTATAATTCTCCCCGTTCACTCCGCAAACAGGAGCATATTCTTGATTGCACACACAATCACTAGTTGAACAATTTGCATATTGTATTAGCGTGCCAGTTTCAGAGTCATACCATCCTTCTGATTTTGTTCCTTGAGCTTTACACACTGCTTTTCCTTTGCATTCCCCAGCATAAGCATAAATTGCACCAGCAACAGCCAATTTACATTTATTAATAAACGACTGAATTTTTAGCTGTGGAACTATTCCTGTTGAAAGATAATAACCGCACACAGGCGCGTATTCTTCTGTGCACACTCCTGAATCTGTACAATTAAATTCAGCATATTCATTTTGCCCATCAAGAATCGTTAAGGCATATCCCCCACATGAACTCTTCCACTCAATTTTATCCCCTTTTTCACCAGATACATCCACTACACATCTTGAGGAACATATTGCAGGCATTGTCGCTATATCAGTAGTTGTTGAATTTGAGGTTGCCACTGGGCTTGTGGTTGTTGAAGCACAAGTAAATATTGCTTCACATTCCCCTTTATCTGAATAACATTTTTGGTTTTGGGTTGTATTGTAGAATACACACTTAACTTTTTCCTTAACACTATTTTCTTCCTTACATTTGCCAGCATAAAGATAAGTTGCTCCTGCTTTCTCAAGTTCGCACGTGGTAGAATAAGTTTCTTTAGTTGTGGTACATGTTCCGCCAATACAATTAGCCGAGGTCACTGAAGTGCAATTAGGACAAATAGTTGTTTCTCCGCAAACAGGGGCATATTCCGTAGCGCAGATACTTCTCCCTCTGCTATCCGAATTTATATCTTCCGCAAAGCCAATAGGAAGGATAAATAAAAGTAATAGCGTCGCCGCAAGCACAAAAATGAGATAGGGGCTTCGCCCCTATGACCCCACTGCGCCTTCGCTCCTCTGCGAGTCTTTTGTGACTCGCAGTATCTCGCTCGGCGCCTAATATG
>DYDN01000041.1 GCA_020717885.1 Candidatus Forterrea sp. | reverse complement strand
CATACAATATTGAACACATCGGACGAATCATAAAAATTTGGCTTTACCTAGAAATCCAATAGGATTTCTACACCGCCGAAAGCGTTTTTGGGTGCGCTATAAAGAGAACCCGCCTAGTAGTCCGCCTAGGGCTCCAAGGAATATTATATATAAAACAATTCCAACTCCGGCCAAAAATGGGGCATATTTGAGTCCGTCACGTATTTTTCCTCCCCCTATTGCCCCCATGAATACGCTTGCAAGGAAAGAATTTGTAATTATGACAAAATAACCCACCATGGTCATGAATTCAGAGGTTATTGTTAGGTTTCCTGTGCCCATTCCTGTTTGATTTAGTAATTGTTCATTTGTTACTCCACTCAAGCTCCCTGTTTTTGACTGAATTCCTGAGAGAACATCAAGGAATTGAACGCTTACCGCTAGTAGCATTGGGGAGGCGATTATTACAACAAAGAGAATGAAGAGGGTGTACATTCGTGTTGAAGTAATGAGTTCGCCTTTGAGTCTGTTGGTTTGTTTAATATCCTGCGCAGTGGTTTCAATTAATTGTGCAAGTCTTCCTCCTGAGCGTAGTGCTTGTGCAAAGAATTTTGTGGTATCCTCAAGTACTTTTGAATCAATTCTTTTTGCAATATTTTTGAGTGCATCAGAGAATGAGTCAATTCCAAGACTTTTTTGTGTAGCAATTTTTATTTCCTCGCTTAGCGGACCGAATTCTGGTCTAATTGCTGAGCGGAATGCATAGAATGGGGGCATTCCGCTTTTCATATTGTTTCCAACAAGGAAAAGAAAGTCAGGGAGTATTCCTTCAACCATTCTCTTTCTTCCATCAATTACATATGCTAAGTGTAAGTAGAACATAATTATTACTCCCCCAAATCCCGCAGCTGCGAGGGCAATCATTAGAACCAGTCTTAGTTGGGTTTCAAAATAAATGCTTGAGCCCGTGAGCACATTAAATAGTGGAATTAAACTAAATGGGGTAAGTAAGCCAATTATTCCTGCGAGTATTGAAACAAATACTCTTATTCCTATCCATAGTCTTGGGTCATCCTTTGAGCCCGCGTATACTAGCGAGGGCTTTACGCTCACTTCAATGAATTTCTTTGGAACAAGTAATGAGAATAGCCGTGATACGTCGTCAAACATTTATTTCACTACCTTTGGTACTTTTGATCTCACTAAAAATATCATTGCGCATTGTACTGAAACTGAGAGTAATATTATTAGTATTACTGCTTCTGGGCCGATTCCTGAGCTGCTTATTGAAGAGGCGATTACAAGGAAAGTTATTCCCAAGGAGGGCATTGCCGCTGCCACTATTAAGTAAACAAGTGTCCAGAGGTTGAGTTCCGCGGAGTATTCCCTTATGGAGTTCATTTGTTTTGAGATTAGTTCTTCTACTTGTGAATTTAGTGCGCTAGTTACTGAGCCCCCGCTTTTTAATGTGGTGGTTAATTGCCACGCGGTTTTTTTGAGTACTTCTGATTTTGTTCTAAATGCAAGTTTTTCAAGTGCCTCTGTTTCGCTTATTCCAGAGTTAACATCCATTATAACGAGAGCAAATTCTTTTGATACTTGCCCATAATTTGATTTTGAAATGCTTTTCATTGTGTCAAATAAACTTATTCCTGAGCTTAATTGGATTAGGATTGTTCTCATTGCGAATAATAGTTCCTGATCAACCATGCTTGCAAGCTGAAACGCAGCAAGTTTTGGGTAAATTAAGTGGAATACTAGCATTGCAAGAAATGCTCCAAATCCAGTAACAAACATTACTGCGATTGTTCCTACTCCAAATCCTTTGTTTATTATTACTCCAAATGCCATTCCAACAAATAGGAACATGAATCCATACATTACTGCTGAAACAACCGCCGCGAGGCAATATCTTTCTTCATCAATAGTTATTTCCGCTTTTTGTAAATCATATTTTAGCGAGAACATTACTTTTGAGAGGAATCTTCCGATGAAGAGATATTTTTCGCTGAAGCGTTTTGCTTTCTCAAGAGAGTAAAGCATCATTAGTGGTGTTTTTTGCGGCTGATTCATTCACTGCACCTTATTTTTTCCAACTCGTCTTTTTATTTACTAAAATTAATTTTTTTTGTTTTTCAAAAACTGAGCTTCAACTTAACTTATAATTTCTTTTGCATTAATTAACCTTCCCTGCGCGCTAAAATGCTTCTTCTCCTTGCTCAGTTGCCATTATTTTTTCAATTTCTTCCGCAGGGGTATTTTTTCTCCCAAGGTTTTTCACTCTTTCAGGGTTTGAGTAAAATAGTTTTACAATAAATCCTATTCTGTCAAGGTCATCAATTCCGGCTCTTTTCATCCATTCAAGTATTTGTCTTCTGTCCTCAATTTCAGTGAACAAGTCCTCTTCGGTCATTCCTGTGTGCATGTTTAGTAGTGTAATTAGTTTTGTCGGCTTATTCATTTTCTCCCACGTGTCACCCCTTGGCGCCCACTTATACACTGTGTTGATTTGTAGTCCTTGTCCGGTTGAGGTTTGTTCAATTTCGGAGATTTCAAATGTTCTTCTTCGATTTGTTTTTCTATCACGGTATTGCACAACAATAAGATCAATTAATTCAATTTGCATTAGGGGGATATTTATTGGAGGCTCAGCAAGTCTTCGAAGTACTTGATAACCAGAATTTGCGTGGATTGTTGAGTAAATACTGTGTCCGGTTTCAATTGCCTCCATTAGTACTTCCGCTTCTTTTTTTCTTCGCATTTCCCCGACAATTATTCTATCAGGTCTCATTCGTAAGCTCGTAACCATTAAGTCAAGCATTGTTACTTCTCCTAGTCCTTCAGGGTTTGGTGCGCGTGTTACCATTGGTATCCAGTTCCACTCAAGGTATTTTGGTAATACAATTTCGCGTACATCCTCAATGGAGATTATTCTGTGGTATGTTGGTACAAGCGCGAGCAGGGAATTAAGTGCAGATGTTTTTCCTGAAGCGGTTCCTCCTGCGATTAAAACATTCATTTCGTATTGCATTGCTATCCATAGCATTGCGGCCATCTCTGCGTCCATTGTGTGTGCTTTTCCAATAAAATCAATTATTGTCCATGGTTTTCTTGCAAATCTTCGGATTGTTAGTGTGTTTCCTTCGGAGGAGATTGGGAAGAGTGTTGCATTTACACGGTCCCCTGAGAGTAAGTGTGCATCAAGTATTGGGCTGAGGATTGTTATTTCTCTTCCAACTTTTCTTCCGATTTGGGATGCAAAGTTATTGATGTCTTCTTCAGTTCCTGGTACAAGATTTGTTTTTAGCCAGCCGTGTACACGATGATAAACAGTGATGGGGGTTTTTGCTGAATTAATTCCTACTTCTTCAAGCATGTCGTCTCCCATTAAGAGTTCAATATCCCCTAACCCATACATCTCATGCAACAAAACCCCTGAGAGCATGTTGAGGTATTCTTCAGGGAGCATTGGGAAGTATTTTGAGAGGTGTGAATTTAATTCAAAAAAGAATCTGTCCTTTAATCTCTTTGATTTTTTTGGATCAACTATTTCTTCAAGTTCAATTGGCATATTCTCCGCAACTTCTTCTTTTACGAAGAAGAGAAATCTTCTGGTGTATTTTCCTATTGCCGGCATTTGTACTGCATAAAGGGGTCTTGCTTCTCCCGGAGAGAGGGTTATTGAAATGTGTGCGGGAACGTGATCTACTGTGATAGTGTAATTATCAAGTGCCTCTCCTTTTGGAACCTCGAGTAGTTTTGATTGAACCGGATTCTTTAGAATTATTGTCGGCTTTTTTGTTAGGCTTGTCGGGTAATTTATCTCAAGCACCCCATCATTCTCAAACATTTTGGCGAGTTTTTCAATTAAATCGTATGGGACTTGGCAGAGTGTTGCAGCATCCCCCGCATCAAGCTGGCGGTGTTCCTCAAGTGCACTAAAGAGTAAATCAACCGGGGTTTTTAGTTCAAGTGTTTCCACAAGTTTTCTTCTTTCTTCATCAAGTTGTTTTCTTCTTCTTGAAAAACCACTTTCTGCTTGTCCCGTGGGGGACTGTGTCGCAGATACAAAAGAAGGTGTGTTTGTATAGGAAGGAATTGCACTCGAAGTACTTGAGTGTGGCGAAGTTTCTCTTTCACTCTTTGCCTCAGTTTTCATTTCGGGTTTTAAAATTCCTTCCGCGCCCCACTTCATTTTGTGTTCGGTGCTTTTATTTCTTGGTTCTTCAAGAAAACTTGGCCGCGTTTCTTGTGATTTTTCTTTCCCGATAATTGGTTCTCCCGTGCGCTTAATTTCTTCAATTACAATACTTTTTCTTTCTTCAGGAGGTAAATTTATTTTTGGAACCTCGTCAAGTGAGCTCTTCATAGAAATTGTTTTGGCGTTTGGATCAATTTTTCTCAAAATCTTTTCTTTCATTACTTCTTGTTTGCCAAAATTCTTGCTTTGTATCTCTTCTTTCTTGCGATTTTCAACTAGCGGCGCTTTTGTAAGATGCATTAATTTTTCAAATGCCCCTTCACTCTCTTTCTCTACTTGTGCTTCTTCCCCTTTACTTAATTCCTGCGGTATCATATAATTTGGTTCATTAGTGAGTTCCTTTACCGAACTTATTTGGGTAAATATTCTTTGTTCTTCTCGGAATGCTTCCTTATCAGTACTAACTTGTGACTTTTCGGTGCTATTTGTAGTGCTTGGGGTTTGTGTTTGGTCCGCGACTTTTTGCGGTACTTGGGCAAGTTCCTCTTTCTTCTCAAGGGGTTTTTGTGTATTTGCTCCCCCAAAAAAGCCGCCTAAAGTAAGGCGCTTTAACTCATCAAGCCCTGATTCGTCTTCCGGCAAAGTACCGCCACCAACCTAAATCACTCTGTCAATAATTACTTCTTTCTTGTTTATAAACGCTGTGATGTTGGGTTAGAACAAACGTAATCAATTCTTTTTTTCTTATTTTTCTGCTTGTTTTCGAGTTTTATATTTGGGTCTTTGATTCCTTCCTCCTTTTTCTATTAGGTTTAATAACAAGTTTGTGCATTTCTTTTGCATGCCTGAAGCGGTTTATTTTGATGAGGGGCAAAAGAAGGCAATTGATGCAATTCTTTCAGGGGACCCTAATTTTGGAATTAATTTGGACTCAAAAAAGAGAAAGTTTGATGCTTTCAATGCGATTTTGGGTACGGAGAGGGTGCTTACTGATCTTAAGTCCAAAATTCCGCTTTCTTTTCGCGGTGAATCAATACTTGAGTGTGATCCTTCTAATTCCGCCGAAGTGGTTTCTGCTCTCGTAAAGTTAGTTCTTGAGATGGGGATGAATCCAGTTATTGTTCTAATGAATTTTACTTATAAATCAGTGATTCGTTCGCTTAAGTCAAGCGGTCTTGAGGATAAAGTAATTATTGTTGATACGGTTTCAAAGGTTATTTCTCATGTGGAGGAGAGTGAGAGACTATTTTTTGTTGATTCGCCGAGAAACCTAACTCAGCTGCAGATAAAAATGATTAATATAATGGATTCGAAGAAGAACACTTGCTTTATTTTTGATTCGCTGGGCGCCCTAAGCCTTTATCACGAAGAGGGGGTGGTACTAAAATTTGTTTCTTCCTTAACAAAGCTTCTTCATACGCGCTCTTCAAGCGGTTTCTTTGTCTCCGCGGGGAAAACAAATCAACGGCTCATACAATTCTTTGATGAGGATGTTAAAGTGAGAAAGTTTATTTGATGGCTGTCCCCTTTCTTGCCCCATGTAAGAATTAAATACTTCTTTTCCTTTATTCTTGCATGGTTTATGCTCCCCGCAAAATTACTTTCTCATTTTTCATAATAGTGTTCTCAATTGTCTTTTTTGGAATGCTTTACTTAGTGTTTCTAAATAAACCAATTGATGTGAGTAATGATCCAAAGCCCTCTGTTTCTGTTATGGGGGATAAAGTTGTTTTGAAAATGACTATTACAAATCCCACCGAGACAATAGTGAATGGGGTGACGGTTGAGGTGCGTTCCGATCAGTACAACAGATTATTTTTCTTAAAAGATAGTAAAGAGGATTCAATTCTTATTCCGGGAGAGAAATATGATTTTACTGCGGAGCTTCCAATTTCAAAGACACTCAAATATGAGGTTTTGATTTATGCGCCCTTTAGCGCGGCAAAGTTATTGAGTTTTGAGCTTGATAAGGAAACAATTAATCCGATTAGCGCGAGTGTTGAGAACTTTCCCGCAGCACTTTTTGTTGGGGGGGCGTATGATTATTTAACAAAGATTTGCAATATATCAAAAACAAATATTTCTGAGATTAGGTGGTTTGCAAGCGCTGATAGAGGCTTTTTTAAGGAGCAGGAAGCAGTTACCGGGGACTTTGTCGGCAGGTCGATTAGTGTGGATTCTTCCCAATGCAAAACATTTTATTCAACTTTGACTCCAATTAAGGCAGGGAATGTGCAGTTTGTTTTCCGATGGAAAGTTGGGGATATTGAGCAGCAGAAAACAAAGGATGTTGTAATTGAGATTAGGTAACTGAAATTTTTTATTTATTGGGAAGAAAAGAAATGGTGGATGATAAATGGTAGCGAGAATTCAACAGAATTTGAGGTACAAGCAAATGCGATGCATTTGCGGTACAGCAAACCTAAAGGTTTGCGCGTAAATAAAATTAGTGATTTTTATGCAAAAAAGCGATTCAATAATTGAAGTTATTCAAAAGATGGTTCAAGATGGGGAACCAAGGGAAAAAATTCTTCAGACGCTTAATGATTTGGGTGTAAAGGATGAGCAGGCGACGCGTCTCGTACTGATTGCGGAAGCGGATACACTTACTCTTTTGAAAAAAGAGATTAATAATATGGTGAAGCAGGAATTTACTCTCCAGAAAAAAGATTTTGAGGATATAATAAAGCACGATTTGAAAATAATTGAGTCTGAAGAAAAAGTTATGGCGGGGGAAGTTGCGCGCTCTGAACTTAAGGAAGTGCGTGCTGGAATACTTGGGGAAGCTAGGGGATTTGAGGAGAGAGTGAATAAAGTAATCTCAGAGTCTCAAAAAACTGTTTCGCTTGTTAAAGTCGCACTTGATTCTCTGAACAATAGAATGGCGCAAATAGAGCTTGATGTTGAACAGATGAAGGTGCACAAATTCAGAAAAAAATCCATGTTCTTTTCTTATGCAATGCTTGGGACAGGCGCCTTAGCGTTTATTGTTTCCCTTGTGCTTTTTTGGACGCATTTTGGGGGCCTTGATGTGGCAAATATTGTTGTACTCTCAATTCTACTCCTCGCAAGCATTACCTTAATGTTCGCATCAATCTTGGGATAATATTTTCTGGCTTTTTTTCGCCAAAATTTAATGGGGCCCCAAAAAATCCATTTTTCAGCTTTTTTTAAGCTGGGCATTGTTTTTTAAACGCTGAAAAGAAACGATGCATTTAAATGCCTCTTGGTGGGGGTTTTCTTTATTCTGGTGAGTTTTAATGGTTGAGAAAACACTTCAAAAGGATACTTCTGATGATGAAAATGACGATGAAACCATACAAGAAACGAGTGAAAATAATGTTTCTATTGCGGAAAATGGTGCTTCTGATGAAGAAAATGATGAGGTTATTAGTGCTTCTGTTAGTGCAGAAGCTGACCAAAAACTCCCTTTTCCAAGGGCAACTATAACAAAACTCGTTAGAAAGAATATCTCTCCCGGAAAACAAATTAAGGGCACTGTTAAGGATGAGATGAACCTTTGGGTTGCACAAATGGTTGAGAGAATCGCAAAGAAAATGAATTCACAGCCCTACACTTTTGTTAATTATGATATGCTAAAGGATGCCCTTGCTCCTTATGATGATGTTCAGGGAATAAATAAGCAAAGAGAGGAACTCGTTAAGCGAATTGATTTAATAAAAAAAGCTTGTGAGGAAGTAGTTAATCGGATTGATGCGGTTTCAAAAGCAAAGGCAGTGCAATTAAAGCTTGATTCGGAACAATTGCCTTTCCCAAAAGCCACTATTACAAATAAATTACGAAAACATCTCTCTGATGGGAAAACAATTAAGGGTCCTGTTAAGCGCGGGCTTAATGTTTGGATGGGAAATTTAGTTGAGTGTGTGTCAAAGAAAATGAATTCTTACTCATACCCGTATATTGATAGAAGTATGTTCAAGGAATCAATTGAAGCATACGAAGCGGTAGGAGAAATTGAGCTTGAGAAGGAAAGAATAATTCAGCAAATGGAATCAATGAAAACAATTTGTGATCTTTTAGTGCTTGAAGTTGAAAGAAAATTTAAGATTTAACGTAGTCGAGCGGGAAATCTGCACCTTTTAAGGTGCGGATGAGAGCGAGCTAATTTTTCTTTTCTTGTGTTGTTTATCTCTCGCGCAGCGTGGCGCTGGCGCGCCACA
>DYDN01000040.1 GCA_020717885.1 Candidatus Forterrea sp. | reverse complement strand
CCAAAGTGGAAACCACTTTGGACCAAACTGATGCAAAAAATCAGGCATCTTAGCTCGCTTGAGCAAAACTTTAACTTTCCTAACCAACTTACAATTCATCAGGAAACCACCTCAATTGGTTCTCCAAACCCCAATAACCTAAACACTATTGGGGCATAAAAAAGCCCCTTTACAAACAAAAACACGGACTTTCAACAAAGCCGTATTATAGGATACATTAAAATTGCAATCAGACGTATTGACTCAATTGTGTTATATAGAACCGTGGCTAATCTTTCTTTGTCTGTTTTTTCTAATCGCCATGGTTCTGTGTCACTTATATATTTATTAACAGCTTTTACAAACCCCCATATTTTTTTATGCATTTCATTTAAATTGTACAAGTCTACTTCAATAAGTACTTGATCAAGTATTTGGGATTCTTTTATCAATGCTTCATCTATTAATTCACTTTTTGTTGGTTTTGGCACTTTTGAATCACAAAACTTTGATAAAAGAGTGGTTGTACGATTCACGAGATTGCCAAGTTCATTTGCAAGTTCATTGTTTAGTGTATTTTTTAATAAAGTTTCAGAAAAATCTCCATCTTCACCAAAACTACATCCTTTTAGTAGGAAATATCTGAATGCATCAAGCCCATATTTTTCAATCATTTTGTTTGGATCCACAACGTTTCCTATTGTTTTTGACATTTTTTGTCCTTCTACTGTCCACCATCCGTGAGCAAAAACAGTTTTTGGGGGTTCTACTCCAATTGCAAAAAGAATACTGGGCCATATTACTGCGTGAAACCAAAGGATTTCTTTTCCCACTAGATGAATGTTTGCTGGCCAGAATTTGTCAAATGTAATTTTTTTTAAGTCGTTTTCATACCATAGAGCACTAATATAATTTATTAACGCATCAAACCAAACGTATACTACGTGTTTTTCGTCAAATGGAAATTTTACCCCCCAGTTGAATGATGTTCTTGAAACGCTTATGTCTTTGAGACCTTCTTTTACTCTGTTTACTAGTTCACTTTTTCTATTCTTCGGGAGAACAGCTTTATCGCTTTCAAGATAGTCAAGAATTTGTTTTTCATACTTGCTTAATTTGAAGAAGTATGATTCTTCATTAACATATTCGGTTTTTGTCTTGTGTATTGGGCAAACTCCGTTTTCTAAGTCCTTTTCAAGATAAAATGTTTCACATGCAACACAATAAAGACCGCTATAATTTCCCTTGTATATGTCTCCTTTTTCATATAATTTTTTTATTATTTCTTGAACTGTTCGTTCATGGTTAATGTCGGTGGTTCTAATAAAAAAATCATTTGAAATTTGCAGTTTTTTCCACAATTCTTTCCATGAAACAACAATTGAATCAGTGAATTCTTTAGGGGAAACATTTTTTGCCTTTGCAGCCCCCAATATTTTCTGTCCGTGTTCATCAGTGCCGGTAAGAAAGAAAGTATCTATTCCTCTTTGTCGCTGTGTTCTTGCTATAATGTCAGCCAATATTGTTGTATAGGCATGCCCCAAGTGCGGCGAGTCATTTACATAATATATCGGCGTAGTAATGTAAAAGGTTTTCATTTTGCTCCCTTTAATACAATTTGTTGGTTATATTTAAAAAGAAGACTTGCGGCTAGAAATAAAGGCCCTGCTTTGAGCTGCACTAAATTCTTCTTTTGAATATTCTTTTAGCATTTTCAAAGAAAATATAAAGAATCACTTACCAAACCAACCAAGTATTTTACCCACGACCACACCGTACCAAGCAACATGCTAGTCAAAGAACTACTCCAAATGAAAAACACCACAGAAAAACAAGTACAAGAATTCCTAGAAAAATACTGCATAGGAACAGTACTCACACTACCAGAAAACGACAAACTAGGAGAAACCTCACTATGGATGAACCTACCAAAAGGAAAAAACTTCAAAGAAAACAAATGGGAACGATACAACGCAATAGGAACCAAACCCAAGAAAATAACCTGGAACAAAAAACAAATAACAAAACAAGAAGAACTAAACTAAAACACTTCAATTCCTCGGAAAGCCCCGCGCTCACCCCACGCCCCGTTTAGTAATCTGGGTATTTTACAGGCACTCCGCGAGAAACCGCTCGCGGGAATTGCTTATTTAGAATGAACTCATTTTTAGAAACTTTTTGAGCCGGCACAACACCTAGGATAATTATTTATAGGGGTTCGACCATTAGAATCTGCGTTAGAAGCTTATTCGGGCGTTGTGCGCCTAAATCATATCGACACGCAGAGGAAGGGATTTGAACCCCCGCTCCCTTTCGGGAACCTGGTAGCTGTTCTGCTTTAGTAGTCCAAAGTTTTCTTTTTGGGCACGCAATCAAACATTGTTTGATTGACGCATGCAAAATTTATTTTGCATGACTTACACTTTTTCTTTTCGCAAAAGAAAAAGGGCAGTCTCAAGCCAGGCGCATTTGACCACTCTGCCACCTCTGCCTGGGCCTTGTTTAAGGCCCGCGAAAAGCCCATCTTCGCTTCGCTCGATGGACTGAATTAAAGTCAATAAAGAAGTTGCGCGTGGATTGTTTTTAAAGCTTGCCTTGGCACCTTTTTGGAAAGAGCATTAATCCTTATAGAGGATATTTCTTTAGGTGGTTTTTGGGCGGATTTTAATGAGTACCAAAAGGAATCAAAAGTAACTGACACAAAAGTAGTGATTAATGATAGCCGTTTGGCGTTTTATGCGCTTGGGATTAGCGATGAAGCGGGTGAAGTTGCAGGGAAAGTAAAAAAACTTTATCGTGATAAGAACGCCGTACTTACTGAGGAGTACAAAAAAGAAATAATCAAAGAAATTGGGGATGTTCTTTGGTACATGTCACAGATGTGCACTTATTTAGGTGTTAACTTGGAAGAGGTTGCAAAGAATAATCTTGAGAAAATTAAAAGCAGGCATGCAAGAGGACTTGTGAGCGGTAACGGAGATAATAGATAAAACACCAATACCCAAAACCAATTCCTTACTTTAAGAATAGTTTTTGATAGTTGTATCTTGCCAAATCTTTTTCTAAATCAGCGTATCTTTTTCCACAGAGCATTCCGCCCGCAAGAAAATCTTCTTGTGTTACTTCGGCTAAACAAAAGAAGGGCATTTTGAATGAATCCATTTCTTCTTTTGTAGAAAATTCGAAATCAATAATTACAAGTCCTGTTAAAGCATCAGTGAACACATCAACTTCGGCCATTTTTCCATTGCATGGATAATAATACCTGAATTTTCTAACTCGCCTGCCCGAAATTTCTTTCTCCAATAACTCAAACTCGCGCTTTGAGAGAATAATTGTCTGCTCTTCTCGTGTTGAATGGTCTTCAAGCACAACAGGAACTTTCTTTGTTAGTTCATACTTTTCCCCATTCTTCCTAATTCTTAGCGGGGCGTGAGTCTCAATTATTTTTGGAATATAAATATCCATTATTTCTTTTGATTTACACGCTTTGAGTCCGTCAGGAAATTGTTTGGCTAAAAAGGTTCGTTCAAATTCAATCATATTAACACCAAAGTAAGTAAAATCAAAAAGAAGGTTATCAAAGAAGAATTGTTTCTTTTGGCAACCTACATTTTCTTTCCCCCGAAAGAAAAGGCGGATTAAATGTAAAAGAGACAAATCAGGGATCCGACAGAGCCTTTAGTAAAGGCTCGCGAAACTTTGAGCTTCGCATAGCGGTATGATTTGCCTCCTCCGCATCATACCCTGCGGGTATTTAGCGCACTAGGCAAAAATGTTTTCACACTTTGCGAAGTGTAACTCCCAACACGAGTGAATTATTTAGGTGATTTAGTTTAAATACCTAACTCTCAAAGTGAAAAACTTTTATAGTTGGACAGGGTTGATTTTTTTCAATAATTTTTAAGAAAAATTCCAAGAAATCGCCCAAAGAATAACTTTTCAGAGTTTTTTTGAGCTTTTTTTGCCAAAAAATCGCCCAAAAGGTATTTATACCCATAAAGGCTTTATTTGTCAATTCACTTTACGTTAGTGTCGGCTATGGAAAACGAGCAAAATCCAATTACTTCTTCTGAAAGAATAGAGAAAACCATAGAAACCGAGGACAAAGATATTTTTGATGATGTTTTTGAAGAAGATGAGGAAGAAAAGGCGGCTAAGAAGAAAAGGAATGAGGGAGCAGCGGAACTAAAGAAACAACAGGGGAAAAAGAAAGAAGAAGATAATGATGATGAAGGTGGCACAAACGGGAAAGATGATGACGAAGATGATGATGAGGAAATAGAAGAGGATGAGAAATCAAGCGCTGAGCCAGTAATATTTGGCGAAGTAAATGAAAAGGAAACTGATGCGGTGGAGCTTGCGGAAGAGAGCGAGGAAGACGGTGAGGATGAAGAGGAAGAATTTGAAACTAAGGGTGGCCAAGCAAAGCAAGGCTTTGCGGTGCGCAGTGAAGCAACAGCTTCACCGCGGGCATTTGACGCGGTTGATGCTGGTGGAAAGAGAAAGAAATCAAAAAGTAATTTTGATGATTTGGTAAAGGACGGACTTGAGAAAAGCCTAAATGGCGGCGAGGAAAAAAAGAACGGCAATGGCACAGGAAAAGGGATGGGGGGAAAACTTGATCTTAAAGTAATTCATGAGGAAGAGGGAGAAGAGGATTTGGGTCCTGCGCATCCGATGGAGAAGAAGGTAATTAAGAGTGTAATAAAAAACAAGGCAATAATGGCAGCAAAGGAAGATGTTATAATTAAAAAAGGCGTGAAGATTAGTGATGATTCCTTTGGAAAACCGAGGGAAGAAGGCGAGGAGCACGAGGCGCTCGCTGATGCATTACTAAGAGAAGAGGGAATAAGGGAAGAGGGAGTAAATGAGAATGCTAACGGTGAAGAGGATAGGATGAAGAATGAAGATGAACAAGAAGAAGGTTCTGGCGCGATGAGAATGCCTAAAGCAAAAATCGTTGAAGAAGTTGAAACGGATTCTGATGATGAAAAACCTGGGAAAATCGCTCCAGCACTTGAATTCTTAATGAGCGCTAAGGGGCGCGCATTCATTGGAAGAAAGAAAAGTGTATTAGGAAAATACGGGGAAGAAGCGGGGTTATTTGTTGGAAGAGTTAATGAGGATGATAAGAGAGATACTGAGATTTTACTTGATGGATTAAATCCGCACGTTGTATTCGTTTGCGGAGCAAGGGGTTCGGGGAAATCCTACGTACTCGGTGTTGTTGCTGAAGAACTTGCGCTAAAAAATAAGAATGTTGGAATTGTGGTTGTTGATCCTATTGGGGTATTTTGGTCAATGAAGCACCCAAATAAAGAAGAAAAGGAACTTGAAGCACTTGCGAAATGGGGGCTCATGCCACAAGGTTTGGATAATATTAAAGTTTTCATCCCAGTTGGAATGAAGAACGCGGTACCAAAGAGCACATTTGATGCTGTGTTCTCAATTCAGCCGGCTTTACTCACTGCGGAAGATTGGTGCCTTACTTTTGGAATTGATAGATTCTCTCCAACTGGATTACTAATGGAAAAAGGAATTGTGAAAACAAAATCAGGGTACACTAATCTTGATGGAAAAGAAATTAGGGGAAAAGAGAATACATTTTCCCTTGAAGATTTAATTATGTGCTTTGAAAATGATGCTGAGTTAAATGATAAGGAGAGGGGATACAAAGCTGATTCAATCAGAGCGCTTGCGAGCCGATTTGATGCGGCAAAGCACTGGGGAATATTTGATGAGAAAGGAACCTCGCTTGGATTACTATCAAGAGCGGGGCAGATGACTATACTTGATACAAGTTTTTTAGAAGATAATGTTAGTGCTCTTGTTGTTGGAATTATTTCAAGAAGAATACTTGCCGCACGAAAACTCGGAACACGAAGAGAAGCAGCGGGGAAATTTGATGAAGCGGGGATTGAGGAAATAACTGAATTAAATATCCCGCCAACTTGGCTTTTTATTGATGAAGCGCACACGCTCATACCTGGAGGAAATCAAAAAACTCCCGCGTCTAATGCGCTTGTGGAATATGTTAAACAAGGAAGAAGACCAGGGTGTTCTTTAGTATTTGCAACTCAACAGCCAAGCGCAATTGATACAAAAGTTTTAAGTCAATTAGATATAATCATGGCGCACAAGCTCGTATTTGATGATGATATTAAGAGTATTTACAAAAGAATGCCCGCGATTACTCCGCACCAATACAAGAAATCAAATTTCATTAAAACAATGCCCGTTGGTATTGCGCTTACTGGTGATAGAAGCGAAACCACAAGCAGAGCATTTGTGATGAGCATTAGACCAAGAATGAGCCAGCACGAGGGAAGAGATGCGGAAACTAGCGAAGTAAAAATGGAGCTTGAAGAGAACCAAGTAGAAGTACTTGCAACTAATATTGTGCTAAGACAGCTTGAGAAGGACCCAAGCATTAGAATGGACAGCTTAGAAGAAACACTTGACACTTTGAATAATACATACAAGAAAAGTATTCAGCTCGAGGTAATACTTGAGGAATTGAGAAAGAAAGGAGTTACAGTAAAACCAGACGCACTCTTCGCCCCAGGTGTTGCTGAAGAAATTGCTGCCGAAGCAGAAGCTGTGGAATTAGCGCAAGAACAAACCGCGATTCACGAAGAAATTGAAAAAGGAAGAAAGAAAATCGGGGTTAGCGGGAATGAAGAAGAAAAAATGTTTGAGGAGAGTGTTGAACTTACTGCACTTCAAACCGCAATTCCTGAGCAAAGAGCAAGACAAATATTTGCTTCAAATATTTCAAAGAAATTTATGTTCCTTGACCAGGAGATAGTTGAGAGAGTTACTCTAAAGTACGCTCCGATTTACAGAGTGAGATATAAATATTTTAATCACAAGGATGCCTTCCAGGCGGGGGAGGCTTACATTAACTCAATCTCTGGAGAATTCATCCACGATGATAGGGGCAAACTGAAAGGAAGTAAGGGATTATCAAAACTACTTGAACTAAGCGAAACCGAAACAACTTTACTTAAACTTGTTGCTGAGAAAAAGAGAAAGGCAAAGGAAGTTTCTGTACTAATGAAAATGGAAGAGGGGAATGCAAAGAGAATACTTGAAGGATTAGCAAAGAAAGGATTTGTTGGGATTGATGCACAGGAGAATGGTTCGCATATTTATAATCCAAATGGAAAAGTCGAGCTTGATTTGCCTCCAAGCCCGTTGCATGCAATACTCTCAAGCATTGGAAGAAGACCAATTACTGAGATTGAGAGTGCTGCGCTTGTCAGCCCTAATTTGCACGAGAAAGAGGTACCTGGATTGCTCAAAAAACTTTGGGGAAATGTTGTTGTAAAAGAAATTACGCATGTATTCCTGCCGGTATGGGAAGGAACACTCAAAAAGAAAACAGGCGAAGAGAGAACAATCCTAATTGACGGGATAAATGGAAATAAGATTTAACTTTTAGCAGCCATATTCTGTTGCTCTTGTTTTACCGAAGATACAAGTGTCATTTCTGAGAAAGTTTTCAATGTTTTAAACGATGCAGTGCAATTCGCTTTTCCTGCCATTAGAACAATTTTCATTCCCGATAGGTAAAGCGTGGCTTTTGCGGAAGGAATTGAAACAAGTAATTGAAGTAAAAGCGGAATTGAATCCCCTTCAACAGAAATTGTGGTTTGTTTTTTCCAGTGCTCGGGAATTTTTTCCAAAAAAGCAATATCTTTTGTTTCAACAATTATTTTTTGGGATTTTGAGAACAGCCCTACGCGTGTGGCAAAGGCTTCATCAAATGGGAAGGAACGCGAATCATTAAAATCAAGTTCAGTGAGTTTTTGCACCTGCGTATCAAGGAGCAAACTCATTTGCTTTAAGTGTTTTCTTTGTGCGCGTATTTTTCTTCGCAGTTCCTCAATATCGCTAATAGTAAATGAGGCATTTTCTTTTGCATTATTTAGTAAATCCTTATCAGAGGAACCGCGTTGGTGTAAAATAACCAAGAGTTTTACAATTTCATCCAAATTACTTAAGGGGCGCTTCATTTCCTCATTCAAACGAAGAACTAATTTGTCCTTCATCTCAAGACTAATTGAAGATAATCCCTTATCAGTGAGAAATAACTTTGAGCCCTCTTTTTTTATGTGCCCAAATGAAGCCAAGTCTTTTACCGAGCGAGCAAGTGCGGAGCGGGCGGAGGCAGGGTTCTTATAACGCGAAGCGATTTTTGTTAACAGGTCATTAAAATCAATCCTAGGGGATTGTTTTAGAATAAGCAGAACCGAATTGTTAAAGGTCATGCAGTAAATAGGGGTCTTATAACTTAAA
Organism: Candidatus Forterrea sp.; assembly: GCA_020717885.1. Lineage (GTDB taxonomy): Archaea > Iainarchaeota > Iainarchaeia > Iainarchaeales > JAAZKV01 > JAAZKV01. The sequence goes on along the minus strand of DYDN01000040.1, from coordinate 112 downwards.
AATATTTGCAATTTTTTGGCGGTGTAGAAATCCTATTGGATTTCTAGGTAAAGCCAAATTTTTATGGTTCGTCCGATGTGTTCAATATTGTATGCTAGTGCTTTGATTGTCA
>DYDN01000039.1 GCA_020717885.1 Candidatus Forterrea sp. | reverse complement strand
AGCGCCACGCTGCGCGAGAGATAAACAACACAAGAAAAGAAAAATTAGCTCGCTCTCATCCGCACCTTAAAAGGTGCAGATTTCCCGCTCGACTAGATAAAACAAAAAGAACTATTTTCTTAGCGCACCCAACTAAGAACAGACAACAAATACAGTGGTCTGGACAATTACTAGTTGATTCACACGGGGGCGGAGTACACATCACCCTAATGAAAACCCCCTCACCAAAAAACACTACCCACCGAGCTCTTGACAAAATAGATTTTTGGATACCTGTTGGAGAAACCATAACGAAACTGAAACTGGGAAACTTTGCAGTAACAAGATTCATCAAAACTCCCAGAATACCAATGACACAAGTAATTAGAGAAAATCCGGATGTGGAAAAAATTCTCGCAAGCATAATGGAATTTGTAAAAAAGGGACTTCATGAGAAACAACTTCACGCAAGAAGAACAAAAGAAATTTCATTCTTGACTTGGAAAGATGCTCCAACAAAAATAGAGTTCTATGACTTAGTTGAGAAACGGCTCCGCTAACAATACGCATTTTGGTGCCACAACTTTGTACCGGCAAGGCACCTGCGGAGGAGTTATAAATAAAATACTCCATCGTCTTTTATGCGAAAAAACACCATATTAATAAATGTTAATGCCATGTTAATATGTATTAACACGGAGGTGTTTTTGTTGGTTAAAGCAATTGTGGATATACAAAACAAAACGAACATGGTGCTCAATATTGTGAAGGCAAAACACGGATTCTCCACTAAATCCGAAACGATTGATTTTGTGGTAAACCGCTACGAAGAAGATTTACTTGAGCCCGAACTACGGCCCGAGTACATTGAGAAAATGCAAAAAATCGCCAAGGAAAAGGCCATTTATATTGGAAGCGTTGCCAACCTGCGCAAGAGGTATGAATAATGTATTCAATAAAAATAAAGCCGAGTCTCGACAAGACATTGCAAAAACTAGTCAAAAAAGACAGGGAACAATACGAAATGATAATGAAAAAAGCGGCGGAACTCGCAACTTGCGACTCTAACACAATTCAGCACTACAAAAACCTTCGCGCCCCCCTAAATCACCTGAAACGAGCCCACATAATCAAAAGCTTTGTTCTTACTTTTTCTATTGACGAGAGAAATAGAATCATCACGCTTGAAAATTACGACCATCATGATAACATATACAAGTGAAGATTAGGTGAATAAATTAGAAATCACTTCGACAACTCAATTACATCCATTAATTCTTTTTCTTTTTTTATCAAAACCATTTCTTTTTGCTTAATTAATCTCTCAAACACGGATTGCTTTATTTCGTGGCGCATAAGCTTTGACTCAAGAACACCCATTTCTTGACGCAACATCTCAGTTTCCATTAATATTCTCTGAATTTTTGATTTTCTGTACTGTGTGGATTTGCCGAGTTTTAGCACAACCTCGCCCATTTTCTCACTCACCGAAACATCAGGAAGCTTTCTGAAGCGGAATAGGATAAGCTCCGCGCTGACAAGCTCCTGCTCTAAATCATCAAGCAGCTCATCAAAAACGGATTTCTTCATTTTGCCCTGCATAAACCGACGCTCCGCAATCTTAATCCTCTGCTGCGCAGAAACCATTGCGCGCTCTGCGGCAGTAAGTACCCAAAAATTCTTTCTGGAATAATAAAATAAGACAATGGTGAATATGAGCACCACAATGAGCACTATGAGAAAAACTTCAAGCATACAACAACACACAGTAGTGAGAATTAAATTACTTTCGCTATAGAAAATTACAACTTAAGCAAGGAAAAATCACTGGGAGAGGGGATTATGGCTGAGCACATACTAAAAAAAAGGCCTTATAGCGATGAGGAAGCAAAAAAACTTTTGGCGACAGTAATGAGCCAAGAGACAACGGACTGGCACTACAATACCCCCCCCACAAAGGGTATGTTGTAAAAAGAAATGAGATTGAGAAAAAGCTCGCGGAAGGGGGAAAACTTCTACGCGATAGGGCTAATGCTAACTTTTCTGAATTTGGGGAACTCAAAAGAAGAGAAACATTTAATGCAAATGGCGCTATTTTACACGATATTTTCTGGGAAAACCTCGGAGGGGATGGAAAAAACGAGAAAGCAAAGGAAGTAGTGATAAAAATTATTTCTGATTTTGGTTCTATTGAAGAATGGAAAGCTGATTTTAAGGCCACCGCACTCTCAGCAAAAAACTCCGGATGGGCAGTACTTGTAATTGATGCACTAGGCGACGGAAAACTAAGAAACCTTCTTGTTGATGAACACGGATACGGGACTATTTGGGCGCTCAGCCACTAATTGCATGCGACGTGTTTGAACACGCATACTACCACAAAGACGGCCCGAAAAGAGCGGCATATATTGACAACTTCATAAATAACTTGCATTGGGAAAGAATAGAAAAAAGATTTGAAGAATATAAAAAGTAAAATCGGGAAAAATAAGTTGGTTTGATCAGTATTTCTTCTTGAAGTACTTTTCAAGCTGCATATTATCATGCGCTTTTAATTTCATCCCAAAACCAAACAAAATAAGGATTATAATTACTGCAACAATTACCAAGAGAATTTCTTCCCACATAAAACTCACAACTTTATCGCCCCGCCCATGTCAAGCAGAATGGGTTTTGTTTTTAGAACGCTTTTTTCTATTCTCCTCTTAAAATCAGGGATGTCAATTTTTTTGTCCTCAAAAACATCATGTTGCATTGGAATTACAAAGTCAGGTTTCATTAGTTTTGTTGCGCGAACAGCATCAACTACATCCATTGTCTTTGAACTAATCGGGAGCAACGCAATATTTGTTTTTATCTGATTAAAATCATCAAGAAGAGTTGTCACACCAGCATGATAAATCTTTTTTCCTGCGCACTCAAGCAAAAATCCCAAAGGGTAAAAGCTTTTTGGGAAATGCGCGGTCTTTGCTTTAATTTTCACTCCGCGAAGAGTAAGATCGGCATTAGAAATAATAGGCGCCTTAAGGCTCCTCGGCAAGTCAAGCTTTTGAAGTACACTCTCATGCGCAACAACAAGCGCACTATGCTTCATTGCAATTTCCCTAACCGCCTCTTTGTCAAAATGTTCAGGGGTTTCATTGGTTATTAATATAAGAGAGACCTTCTTGAAGTCGGTGGCTTTTGCGCGAATGCGGGATTTTTTCTTTAAAACACACTTACTTGACTCAAAAATCGGGTCAATTAATACTGTTGAAGCAGGAACATGCACACTAAAAAAAGAGTGACCGTGATATTTTAGCTCAACCATATACAAATTGGAAACAAAGAGGATTTAAATGGATAACCCAAAATTACCTGGACAAAATGAGTTAAGACACAAAACGAAGAATTAAAAAAACAAAGAAACACCATTATGCTATGAAAAGAACCTGGGTTTTTTTAGCACTTGCCATAATACTGTTATTTGCACAAACGGCTTTTGCCGCAGAAGTACTCAATTATTCGCTCAGCGGGCACAACATCAACATACAAATTAATCCTGACGGCTCTGATAGCGTTGTTGAAAAGTTTTTTATAACATTCAAGGATGATTTGGCGAAAGCACAATTTAGGGACAAAAGCACGGCATTAGGAACAATACTTGAAGAATGGACAAAGATTAACCCACTATTTACTCCAAGCCTTGGAGATAAGTCAACCAATAAACAAATCGCGTATACTGAAGGGGATCAAAGTTATTTACAAATAAGTTATTCACTCACCGAGCCATTAACTGCAAAAGGCAAGGAGGCAACAATGCTTACCGAGTACAGCATCAAAGTGGATTACTTTAATTCATTCTACCAATCGGGCTTATGGATAATCCCTGAAAAAACCACGATAAGTATTGAACTTCCTCCGGGAGCCGAAATAAAGGGCACTATTCAGCCTGATGCAATAATAAGTAGTAGCGGCGCAAGAAAAGTTGTCAATTGGGCGGGATACAAAAGCGGAAACCGGCTCGCACTCAATTATGTTCTGTGGAAAAAAATTGAACCCGTAGTGGACATTAATGCAATCAATACATTCTTATTTAAGAGCAGAGAAGGAATGGCGCTTATTGCAATAATAATTATAATTCTTGCGGGGCTTGTTTGGCAGAGAAAAGGAATTTATGGAAAGATTGAGGACTTTGTTGAGAAGCACTCCACAATAAAAGAGGAATAATCCAAAAAAAACGAGAAACACTTCTAAACAAATTAAAAAAGCGGGAAATAAAACAAACACTATTTTTTCATGCAAACAAAGTTACGTTTCATCATTTCGTCGTAAGGAACCCACTCAACTAAACTATATTTTGGTTCAATTCCAAGCTCGCGAAGTTTAGTTGAAAAATTTGCATACGGAAGACGAATTATCGTGCCCTTCTTTGAGTTAAAATCGATGTGCGCCTGAAGTACTTCAGGAATCAAAAGCAATTTGTATTGTAAATATGCCACATCCTCTTTTGTTTTGATTCCAGAAAAAGAAAAATGAAGAAATTTAACTTCCTCAAACGGCGCCCTTGGCTGATTAGTATTTTCCTGCGGGGAGGAAACCGCTTTCTTTGATGCTTTTTTCTCTGCCTTCACAACATCACCAAAACTTTTTTTTGTGCAAATAAGTTTTCTTATATATCTGCTCTGAAGATAATTTTGCCGCATCACGCTTGTACTTGTATGAAGGATCAGTTCTTGGATTTGATTTAGCCCACTCATTCCAAGGAAGTGCGAACTGCCTCTGAATCTTGTCTCTATAAAGTTCCGGAACAACATTAAATGCGCAAAAAGGAACAATTCTTCCATCGGGCATTGCATAGTGAATATCACACCTCTCAACCCTCTGCTGGTCATAATTATACAAGTCCATAAAGTGCATCATGCCAATAAAGAGAGATTTGTGGTGGAACTGCCCCAAGGTAGAATAATCGTGCCTTATTAGAACATCAAACAATAATTTACTAAGGTCAAGACCTTTTGGCAACTTCTTTCTATCAATACAAGAATTAATCTCAAACAATAATTTCGCAAGCTCAACATACTTTGCGTGACTAATCCCCTTTGATTTCCAAGACTCAATATTCTTTGTATGCGCATTTAGATAATTAAAAAAACGCTCCACATCAAAAAACTCAGGAAGAGGAACAACTTTATCAGCATCATCAAGGAAGAGGTAAGTTGCTTCACCGCAAGCAAAGTGAATATTCATTGTGTACTGTTCGCGGTTTGTAACTGTCTCAATGAAATCCGTAATCGAAGAAACACACGGCACTGGAAAGAAGTCGCGCTGCTTAATTGCACCCTTTGAGTGCTTCTCAATAAGCTCTGTAGCTTTAGGAATTGTTATTCTCTCTTTTTGCCGCAGGGATTTTGGCATTCTTCCAACAAAAGAAACTGGCTGGAAGTTAACTCCCCTAATAACATCAATATTGTTTAGAGCAAAATCAATTATTGCGCCAATCTCATGATCATTAATCCCCTTAATCAAAGTAGGAACAAGAACAATACCAATACCTGCTTTTCTGCACTCATTTAATATTCTTGGAATCTCATAATGATTCTTTGGATTAGTTTTTGCGCTAACCCCATCAAATGAAAGATAAATAGTTGAGACCCCTGCTTTTTCAACTTTCTTTGCTAAACCCGGGGTATTTGCTAAATTTATTCCATGGGTATTAAGCTGAACATGTTCAAAGCCGCGCTTTCTTGCAAGTTTTAAAATTTCAATAATATCTTTTCTAAGTGTTGGTTCGCCGCCCGTAAACTGAATTGCATTTGGGGGAGTTGGCCTCTGCGCGCGTAAATTCTTTAACATCTCGTCAATTTTTTCAAGTGAGGGCTCGTAAATCGGGTCCCCTTCTTTTGCATAAAAGAAACAATACCAGCAAGAAAGGTCACACCTATTTGTAACAGCAATATTTGCTAGAGCAGTGTGATTATGGTGATTTGTGCAAAGCCCGCAATCAAAAGGACAATTAGAACCATTGTTATTTGTAAAACAAACATTGTGAGTGGATATCCCCGTGCTTTCATTTGCAAATTTTCTTGCACGCTCAAACTCAGCGGCTGAGTCCCAATAAACTTCATCAAACACTCCGTGCTCTTTGCATTTTCTCTTAAGAAAAACTTTTCCGCTTTTTGCATACATTGTTGCAGCAATTGGGCGTTTACATTCAGGACAAATAGAGCGCGTAACATAAGGCAACTTATGCCCGTATGTTTGCGAAACGCTTGAAACAATTGGTTTCTTCTTCAACTATTATCACCCAACAACGAAAAAATGGACACAAAAACTTAATAAAGCCAATTTTGACGCACCATTCACCCAAAAAGCGTGGCTTGCTTGCCATGAAGCCGCTCAAGAATCATGTTTTTCTCAATTCCTTTTGCTTCTTTAAAAAGCTCCGCAATTTTTTTATCATCTGATTTTTTTCCATACAAGAAAGCGAGTTCAGCTTCATCAAAACCAAAATAGCACGCAAAATCCTTTGCGTATTTCTCACTCTTAATTAATTCAAGCAAAAACGGCAAGTCCGCAAGCGCGTCTCTTCTTGAGCAGTGCATTTTCTCGCCAATTTTTGCCGCAATTTTCTTTCTCATCTCTCTCTTTGGAGAGGAGGAGGAAAGCGAGGAAAGAATTGAAGGAAACGCCATTGGAATAAATGAGTGATACTCCTTTGTTTTTGATAAACCTACCCCCGCAGTTGAGAGAAAAATTGAGTATTTTAAAAATCCCCAATGCTGGCGATTCATTATTCTTCCATTAAACACATCCGCACGGCTAAGAACATCAAATGCTCGCCCCGCGTCAATTGCATCAAATTGTCTTGGAATATTTTCCTCCACCCACAAAGAAAGCATGTCCGTTGAAATGTCTGCGGAGTCAACTGCCTCTTTAATTTCTTTAATTGAGCGCCCCTTGAAAATTTTTCCCATAATTGGAAAAACTTTCTCCTTTCTTTCTCTAAAAGAAAGCGCTTTAACATTCTCCATCGTGACTTTTGGGGCTAATGATTGAATATCAAGAAGAGCGCTACGCATATCCCCCCCGCAATTCTTTGCGAGCTCCTTAACTGCTTCCTCATCAAACTCAATATTCTCTTTAGCAGCAATTCCCCTCAAATGTTTTGCAATACTTAAATAATTTATTTTTTTAAATTCAAGCATTTCTGTTGTTGCTCTTAGTGAAACTAATTTTTTATCATACGCATCATTTGCTGTTAGAATTACTGGGTTGTTTGCTTCTTTAATTATTGAATTAATCGCGCCCGCACCCCCCCTGTCTTGGGACTGAAGACCATCTACCTCGTCCAGAAGGATGAGCCGCTTGCCGCCAAAGAGAGAAGAGTTTGAAGTTGCTGCGCCAGCGATTCTTTCTATTGAATCCTTATCGCGCAAATCAGAGGCATTCATCTCAAATAACTGCCAACCCATCTCTTTTGCGATTAAAAACGCAAGAGCGGTTTTTCCTACACCTGAAGCACCATACAAAAATAATGGTTTTTGGCGCGTGCCCTCTTGCCACACCTTCGCCCAAGCGATTGCTCTATCAACTATTTCAACGTTCCCAATGAACTCCTCAAAATTCTTTGGAACATATTTATCAGTAAAAAGATCATGGGGCATAAACAATACCCTGTGGCGAAAGAATTAAAACAAAAACAGGGCGTATTCCATATGATGAGAACTACGATAAGAGCAAAAAGAAAGCCTCCAATAAAAAAGCAATTTCAAAATGCGGCGGCGGAATTAAAACATACTCAGCCTGCTGCGCAACAAGCAGTGCGTGATATAGAAAGAATGTGACGAGGGATGAAAAGAAAAACATTTGGAAATTTTGAAAAATTCCTCACTGAATTCCAATAGGCTGTTTTTAGGGAACAAAGAAAAAAAGGCAAACCAATTGCAGAGGCCGAAGGACGAGCCAGAGAGCTTGCCGATATTGCCAGGCAGACAAGATGGATTAACATGCGGACAAAAATGGCGGCGGATGCCAAAAAAAGTAAATAGTAATTAAGAATAATTCTTCTTCAATCTCTTAAGCACCTTATCGTAAAACCCATTAGGAATTGATTTTCCCTGCTTTGGGGGGCACTTGCAATTATATGTTCCAGCGCGCTTAAAGTTCTCTGAATTTTTCCAAATCTCTTCAACTGATTTATCCCAAACACTTCCAAATTCTGTCACATCATCGCCAGGACAGCGAAGAACCATTCCAGTAAGCGTAATGTACATCCCGCACGCCACTTGAGTGCATGGATGAACCCCGGCATAAGCTGAAACCCCTTCTTTTTCAATTTGGTTTAAAGTCTGCACGCCCCTCTCAATATTAAATTTATAAATCTTTGAATAAATAACCGGGACAGACGGGTAAATCTTCGTCAATTACTAACCAATGAATTGGTTAGCTTGTAACTGTTCTCAGTAATCTGCTG
>DYDN01000038.1 GCA_020717885.1 Candidatus Forterrea sp. | reverse complement strand
ATAACTACATTAAACATTTAAAGCTATCTATCGAGCAAAATAAGCAAAAATAGCCCAATCAGTTAGCAAATACTCTGGGAGGGGGGATTTTTATACTTGAAAAACGTGTTTTTAGCATGAATGCTAAAAATTTTTGGAAGATGGCCGCCATCTTAGTTATTTTGTGGTTGCTTTATCGTGCATATGCGATAAGCGCGGAAATAATTAGCAATTTTGATTTACTAGTGGTTTTTGCTGATGCTGTTGTTTTTGTGATAATGATTTCAATTCTGGTTCTTTTTATCAAAAAAAATAAATGGGGGTTTAATATCGGGAAGTATTTCTCGCAATTTGCATTAATAATATCTTTTCTTGTACTGCTTTTAAGGCTCCTATTTTTTGCAATCTCCAATTTTGACTTAAACTTAATTAATATGGAATATTTTCTGATTCCAATTGTTGGAATTGTTTACTTTTCACTCCTGCATTTCGCGATAATACAAAGCAAAAAGCTGTTTAAAATTTAAAAATTTCTTATAATTCAAAGATTCTGGTGCTGTTGATTAAAGCAGCATGGGAGTTCCTAGTTTTTATCCAAACCCTTTCCAAAAATAAGATTATCAACCCTAAGCCACAGCACTAATTTATGGATTCAATTATTTTTATCCTCGCAGCCGCCACTTTTTTAGCGACCCTTGCGGGCGGAATAATAATTCTAAAATTTAAAAAACATTTGCACTATTTCTTTGCATTCGGGGCAGGAAGCCTTGTCGCTGTGGCGTTTTTAGATATTTTACCCGAAAGCATTGAGCTTGCGGAGTCAGTTTCGTTGCCAATAAATTATTTGATGCTTACAGTGGTAATTGCTTTTTTTATTTACAGTCTCCTTGAAAAGTTTTTCACTACACACGATATTTGTCATGCTGATGAATGCAAAGGGCACATAATGGGGCCGATAGGGGGGGGGAGTTTAGTAATACACAGTTTCCTTGACGGGGTTGCGATAGGAAGCGCTTTTTCGGTTAATCCCGCGACAGGGCTAATAGTTGCATTCGCGGTAATCGCGCACGATTTCACTGATGGGGTAAATACAGTAACTGTGATGCTGAAGAACAAGCACAAGGTAAACGACGCGATATTTTTCCTTATTTGTGCTGCACTAGCCCCAGTAGCCGGAGTGCTTTTGACTCTCTCAATTGTAATTCCAATTCCAGTGCTTGCAATAATCCTTGCAGCATTTGTTGGAGAATTCCTGTACATCGGCGCCTCCACCCTGCTTCCCGAAATACAGAAAAGCTCCTCAAGAAGAATAATGCTTGTGATGGCACTTGGAATAGTTGTAATTGCGGTGCTGACAGCGCTAATATAAACAATACTTGCCTTTGTGGTTGAAATGAATTCTAGAAGAACTGCTGAAGCAAAATTCGAGTAATTGCCTCCTGCGTCGGATGCAAGTAAATACCTTTTTAAAGGTTTTTGAATGCAAGTTTGTTAGAAACTGCTTTCTTGAAAACGCCTTTAAGTTTCATTTTATAGTTGGTTATTATGAATCACTACCGAGAGATAGAAGGATTGCCAATAAGCCTCATTAGCGAAAGATATAGACTTGATACTGGAACTACTCCGGTTAACCCTAATATAAAAGTAGAGGGAAAAAAAACCGGGACTACTACTGTTGGAGTTGTTGGAACTGATTTTGTTTTACTTGCCGCAGACCAGCAGGCCACAATGGGAAGCGTTGTTGCGGATGAAGAAGTACAAAAAGTTTACCCAGTAACAGATTTTGTGGGATTAACTATTGCAGGCGGATTAGGGGACGCACTAACACTAATAAGATTTCTAAAAGCACAAGCGGCTTTGTATGAAGTTGAGCGAGGAACAAAAATCAACCCAAAAGCAGTTGCATCACTATTATCAAATGTACTAAACGGAAACAGATATTATCCATTTATTTTTGCTCCAATAATTGGAGGAGTGAATAATGCTCCTGAACTTTATGAAGTTGATCCATTTGGCGGAGTATCAGAGAAAAAAAAATATGCTGTGACTGGAAGCGGCTCGGATTTTGCAATCTCAACACTTGATTCAGAATACAAAGAAGGACTTGACAGAGACACTGCGCTTGACCTTGGGGTAAAAGCAGTAATGTCAGCAAAAAACAGGGATGTTTACACAGGCGGAAAAACAATTACGGTCGTAGTTATTGACAAGAAAGGATACAGACAGCTTGATGCAAAGGAAGTTGAAAAGTCAATCGGAAAAGTAAAAATAAATTTTGCAAAATCAGCGAAATTCTAAAATAAGAAAAGAAAACCTTTACATAAATAATTTTTCAGTTAAACAAAAACGACAAACGTTTTAAAGAAGCACAAAAAATTAGCAAAATTTAATTTATTTTCAGCTGTGCAAACAATCCCGGTGAGAAAATTTAATTCAACTATAAAAAATAAGAAAGGAAATGACTAACATGGTACTGATAATTCCAGCAGGAATTTGAAGTACATAAAAATAGTGGTTTTTATGGGACAAAAATCAGTGGATTTTTGTAAATAAAAAAACAGGGGTTTTTTATGGTACAAAAAATAAAAATATTGGATGAAATAAACGAAATCGCAAAAAAAATAATTCCTGATCGATGCGGGGTAACCAAAATTGAAATGGAAGGGCCCGAAGTAGTTATTTACACTAAAAATCCTGAAGCATTCTTCGGAACGGAAAATTTGGTTTCAAAAATCGCGTTCGAACTTAAAAAAAGAGTGAATATTCGAACTGATAAATCACTTTTGAGTAATGTTGAGCAGGCAAAGAAAAAAATAATGGAAATGGTTCCAAAAGAAGCAGAAATAAAAGAAATTTATTTTGAAGAGCCATTTAGCGAAGTAATAATTGAGGCAGTGAAAAAAGGACTTGTAATTGGAAAGGGCGGAGAATTATCAAAAAGAATAATAATGGAAACTGGGTGGACCCCGCGCATACTTCGAGCACCAACATCAAAATCTGATATACTAACAGGAATTAGAAAACACTTATACAAGCACGCGGATGAGCGCAAAAAGTTTTTGCTTAAAACAGCAGAACAAATTTATGCGGAGAAAGCAGAAACAAAACGCCAGTGGATTAGATTCACTGCGCTTGGCGGGTTTCGCGAAGTTGGAAGAAGCTGCATGCTACTTGAAACTGATTCAACAAAAGTACTGCTTGATGCGGGGCTGAATCACAGTAATGACGATCCATACCCCTACATTGATTCACTCGGGTATCCATTGAGCGAAATTGATGCAATAGTAATTTCACACGCGCACTCAGACCACACTGGCATATTGCCATTTATATTCAAAATGGGTTATGATGGGCCTGTATATTGCACAGAACCCACAAGAGACCTTATGACTCTCTTACAATTTGATTATCTTGATGTAAGTGTTGCGCAGGAAAAAGTTGCGCCATATGCTGAAGCAGATGTAAAAAATACTTTACTCCACACAATCCCAAGAGAATACAGGGAAGTAACTGATATTGCTCCCGATGTACGCCTAACTCTTCACAATGCCTCGCACATTTTGGGCTCAAGCTCTGTTCACTTAAACATTGGCGAGGGGTTACATAATTTAGTTTACAGTGCGGACATAAAATTCGGGATGACTAGACTCTTTGATAATATTGATATTAGATATCCGCGAATAGAAACACTAATAATTGAAAGTACTTACGGGGCAAAGGATGCGGTACAAATAACAAGACAGGAAGCTGAGCAGAAATTACTTGATATTATTCAAGAAACCACACAATTCGGCGGAAATGTTTTAATTCCTGTATTTGGTGTAGGAAGAGGACAGGAAATATGTATGGTGATTGAGGATGCGTATAAGAGAGGAGTACTCAATGAAAAAAATAGTATTTATGTTGATGGGATGGTAAGGGAAGCAAGCGCAATACACACGGCGTATCCTGAATTTTTGCGGCAGAGTCTTGAGAAAAGAATTTTGACAAATGATTCTCCATTTGATTCGCCGATATTTAAGGAAGCAAAAAGAGAAGACCGCGAAAAGATTTGCAATGGAAGCGGGGCAGTAATAATCTCAACAAGCGGAATGATGAACGGCGGACCCGTAATTGATTATTTCCACAGACTTGCGGAAAATCCGTCAAACACACTAGTATTTGTTGGGTATTTGGCTGAAGGAACATTTGGAAGAAAAATACAGCAAGGAATGAAAAGCATGCCAATCTCTGATAATGGCAAAACAAAAAAACTTGATGTTAAAATGAGAGTAGAAACAATTGACGGATTTTCCGGACACGCGGACTTTAACCAGCTAATAGGATATTTGTCTTCATTAAAACCAAAACCAAAAAAGATTTTGGTGAACCACGGCGACCCGCAAAGAAGCGTAGAATTCTCAAAATACGTTGCGCAAAAATTCGGGATAAGCACTACTGCTATTAGAAATCTTGAGACGGTAAGATTAAGATAGATTCCAGATTTTGATCAACGTCAAGTGCCGAAATCTTGCAAACCTTTTTATTTGCCTGGGGGGGCTCTTTTTTTAGGCAAAGTTTTTCCTTCAATGGAAAGGCTTTAAATAACATTATTTAATGTTATTTAAGGTGGTTAAATGGCTTTAAAGACTTTCAACATAGATGCGGTGGTTTATAAAAAATTCCTTGCAGCTTGCAGAGAACAGGGCATAAGCATGAGCAAGCAGGTGGAATTTTTCATGCGCTCGATGGTTGAAAGAGAGCCTGAAGTGAAGGAAGAGTACATTGAAAGGATTGAGAGATTAAGAAAAGGGAAGTTCTATCGTGTAGACGACTTTGCCAAAGAGTACGGACTCAAAAGGCAAAGGTAATTTGATGGAATATGTTTTGGAACAATCTGCTTCTATACGAAAAGAGTTTCGCAAACTTGCAAAGAAAAGTCCGAATGAACTCGAAGCAATCTGGAGAAAAATTGAGGAGATTTTGAAAAACCCGTCTCGTTTTAAACCTTTAAGAAATTCAATGAAGGGAATTTTTCGAGTGCATATAGTGAAATCATTTGTGCTGACTTTTGAGGTTCGTGAATCAGAAAAGGTTGTTTTGTTGCTTGAATACGAACATCATGATAAAATATACAAGCACTAAAAAGAGTCTGGTTCAAGTTCATTCTTCATTCGCAGCATTCGCCTTCTTAACTTTCGCTGCCTCTTCTTTTTCTTTCTGAAGCCTTGGAACAATTATTGTGTTAATCCAATTCTTCCACATGCCAAGTAATTGATCATAATTAACTTTTCCGCTCTCCTCAATCATTAATTCTTTCATCAAAAGTAATTTTCCTGTGCAATAACTTGTGTGCTCTGCCTCAAGTAGAGTAGGAAGCGAGAGTGCGTTCTTCTGTTCCACAAGGAAGAGTTTTGCGTTACCACGCAAACGTATTTCGGCCCAAATTTCTTCAACGCCAAGACCGCTCGTCTTCTGAATTTTTTGGAATAAATCACTTTCCTTCAAATTATCTTCCATTAATTCAAGTGTATCTTTTGCGGCGTCATATTTCATTAAATCAAGTAGTCCGCCCTCAACAGAAGGATCATTATTCCAGTGCTTCTTTACTTCAGTAATCTCAACAATTCTTCTATGCCTTACAAGGCTTCCCTTAAATCTTATTGGGCGGGCAACAACAACAATATCAGTTGCCTTAAATGAAGTAGTAGGCACAGCTAAATCATTTACAACTCTATCCCAAACAGAGTAAGCTGAGTCAGCGTGAATTGTTCCAAGTACAACGTTCCCTGCAGCACCAATACGCATAGCTTCGTACAAAACCTTTGCCTCTTTTGATCTTACTTCTCCAATAACAAGCGCAGAATCACCTAAGCGTAGAGCAGTTCTTAGTGCCTCCGCGGGATCAACTTCTGTTTCCGTTGTTGAAACGCTAATAGGGGAACGAGTTTTGAGACGCTGAATGTTATACCCAATATCCTTCATATAAGGAACTGGAAGTTCAAGAGTATCTTCTTGAACAATTATTCTATTATTCTGCGGAATCTCAAGCATTACTGCCTGAAGAAGAGAAGTTTTTCCCGAACCGCGCGAACCCGCAATTAGTGTTGTTGCCTGCATATCGACAAAGAAACTTAGAAGGCCTGCGGCAAGAGGGTTAATATAACTCACATCAATGAACTGCTCAAGCGTCCATGGAGTAACTTTGTGTAAACGAAAAGCAAATCCATAACTTGATGGGGTGAGCGGAGGACCAATAAGCGCAACACGTGTCTCAAGATCCGGCAAATCAAAGTCAAGCACAGGGTGAGCTTCATCAAAGGGTCTCGCTGACATCGCCCTTAATTTTGAAATAAGAGAATTTGCTTCATTCTCAGTGAAAGTAATATTGGTCTGGCACTGGCCGTAATCCGAATGCACAATGTAAATTGGCCTTGAGCCAATTGGTGAATCAATATAAACATCAGTAATTTTTCTATCATTTAAGAGAACTTCTAAAATTCCATAACCCACAGTGTAACGCGCAACAACCTTTGCGAGAGAAGACATATCATCAGGGGAAAGAGGGATTTTACCGTACGCCGCAATTTCTTTTATTGTTGATTCGTATAATCTCTCAAAATATCTTCTTGAAGTTGCAACTGTTGAGAGAGAAGTTCTTCCTGGTTTGTAGGAAGCAACTATTTCCCTAGTTTTACTTAGAACAAAATATTGGTCCGGTGCGAGGGAATATTCAGGAGGATTTACATAATACAAATGCTCAACCTTATCTGGGTCCGCAAGGATTTGCACTTGAGATTCCTTTACTTGATACTCATCAAGTAACTCATAGTTCTCCATTCCCGCAAAAGAAAGTTTTGAACCAATAAAACTTGGTTTAATATCCGCTTCAAAAAGTGATTTATAAATAATACTAGTTTCAGGCATTTCTTTTAATTCAGTAAGAATTTTTTTCGCGTGAATAATTAATAATAAAGTTTCAAAACGATTTTTTAGTTCAACAAGAGTTGCAATATATGGCTCGGAGCAGGAAACATAAACTCCTTCCCCCTGACGCATCTTTTCTTCCTCTTTTCTCAACTCTTGGAGAAGGGAAAGATAAGCGAGCAGCGGATCGTAGCTGATTAAATCATTTGCGATTCTAACAATTACTTGGTGGCGCTCAGGAAAAAATTGCTCGCATTCCCTTGCCGGTTTTCCTAAGTGATTATAACTCCAAATCCCCTCAATCGCTAAACGCTGAGAGAGATTTGCTACTTCCATTAACATTTTTGTTTGTGTGTTCTCATACACGCGCTCATATACTTCAGCAAGGACAATTTTGTCAGCTTCAACTTCTTGGAGCACCTTAATTGCGTGAAAGCGGCAGTGGTGATCCTCGGCAATTGAAGCAGAGTAAACACAATTCTTACAGTCAAAGATTAAGGCACGCTTGCCCCCAACATCTTTTACGACAAAATCTCCTACCTTAAATCCGCCAATCTTCAATTAAAACACCAAACTCGAATTATTCTTTGGTTATAATGGGGAAATGAAATATAAAAACCTGATGAGCAAGTTAATAAACCTAAAAAATCTTATTTTTGGCATGAGTATAAAGAAAAAATCACATTTACTTGGGGGAAGGAAGAGGCGCGATGCGGGGTTAATTGACTCCGCAAAAAATTATTTTGAAGTACAAATGAAGAATATTCGTTCAAGCCAAACAAAACAATTCGCTTTTTTTGTGCTTGGATTTGCTCTATTTTACCTCGTAATTACCGGAATTGTTGGAGTAGTTCCGCAAGCGTTTTTTAAGGAAACAACAGGGCTTACTTTATCTTCAATTTTGTCCACCGAGGGAATTAATATAAAAGAAATTGGGGCGGTTAATTGCACTGAGTTGAATTGGGCGGGGATTGATGTGCCAAACACATGCTATTCTTTCCTTGCGAATGATAAACAAATAATGATTTCTTGGTTATGCACAGGAATTCTTGAAATAATTGTATTAATTAGTGCAATGCTCGCGAGTTTTGGAATATCTTTACGAAAAAAACTTTATGGAATTGTAATCGCCGTAATTGCGGGAGTAATTTTTAATTTAATAAGGCTTGTAGTGACCGCGAACTTGATTTTATCCCAAAATGTTGCAACAGTAGAACTTGCGCACGACTTAATGTTTCGAGTAGTACTGTTCTTTTACATCCTTGGAGTGTATGTAATATGGTTTTATTATTCAGCGAAGGAAGAATGAATATTAATTAAGCATTAAGCAGATTAAGTGGTTATTTTGGCTGGTTCAGGCTTTGTTGAAAGTCCGTGTTTTTGTTTGTAAAGGGGCTTTTTTATGCCCCAATAGTGTTTAGGTTATTGGGGTTGGGTGAACCAATTGAGGTGGTTTCCTGATGAATTGTAAGTTGGTTAGGAAAGTTAAAGTTTTGCTCAAGCGAGCTAAGATGCCTGATTTTTTGCATCAGTTTGGTCCAAAGTGGTTTCCACTTTG
>DYDN01000037.1 GCA_020717885.1 Candidatus Forterrea sp. | reverse complement strand
AAAACTGTGACAATCAAAGCACTAGCATACAATATTGAACACATCGGACGAATCATAAAAATTTGGCTTTACCTAGAAATCCAATAGGATTTCTACACCGCCATTGCCCCAAAAAGTATTATAAACAACATTTCCTTTTGTATTAACAGAATATTTGCCGTTTAATTGTGATACTATATGCCAAAAGCCAGAGCAAAAAAAATGTTGCCAAAAATATTCCTTGCGTTGCTCGTTGTTTTACTTATTGCGGTACTTGCTTCTCCCGCATTAGCGATTCTACAAACCGGTTCAATAAAGATTTTTGCAGTAACTGAGGACCACAAAGGAATGGCAGCGGAACTATTAATGTACACAATACCAGGGACAGGGAACGCTGCATTTATTACCTCTAATTCTTTAGTGGGAAAGGATACACAAACCACTGGGAATATTGCTCTTCAATTAGCCCAAAAGAAAACCGGGATAAAATTAACTGACAAGGATTTTATTTTTGATATACGCGCAAACGCAAGCGAAGTGGATGGGCCAAGTGCAGGAGCCGCGATGGCACTTCTCTCTTATTCAATGTTCTCAGAAAAACCCCTTCAAAATGGAGTAGCAGTAACTGGTACAATAAATAGCGACGGCTCAATTGGAATGGTTGGCGGAGTGGGGCCAAAAGCGCAGGCCGCGGCAAAGGTAGGAGTAAGGTTATTTATGATTCCAGCAGGGGAAGCAATAACAGGGGTTGATAAGAATGGTAACGGATTTTTGGATACAGTAAACCTTCTTGAGTACGGTCCCCAATCCCTCGGAATGAAGGTAGTTGAAGTAAGTACAATAGATCAGGCAATTGAACTTGCTTACTCAAATGTTGAGGATATAAAGGTTGACACAAACACCACAAGCACGATATTTATTCCAAAATCAATTAATTATAACAGCGTACTTGTTCCAATGGAAAAGATTTCTCAAAATTATATTGACGGCGCAGAGGTTGTTTATAATGACGCAAAAACAGAGTTTGAGAAAAGTAATATGGCGGATGAACTCCGTGCGAATCTAAATCAGAGATTAAGCGCGACAAAGAGGAGCGTTGAGATGGCTCAGCGCTTTTTGGACCAGAATTACTTGTACTCCTCCGCAAATTATGCCTTCACTTCAAGGGTGACTGCGGGAACAATAAAAGAAATTGCGCAAAACCCATCTTTATTGACAAATGATTCCATAATTCTCTCCTCAAAAATCTCTTCGCTAAGAAATGATATTAATACTTTTAAAGAAAAAATGAATTTTATTCCATTAAATGGTTTTGAGTGGATTATTGGGGCACAGCAAAGAGTGGCTTATGCTGAAATTGCGCTTGATAAGATAGAAACTTCCTCGACCGCAATAATTGATTCTCCTGGCTCAACCCCGGCTGATCAAAAAACAGCACAGCAGGAAATGCTTTATGACAGAGTTTATGAGTATGCTTCCGCGGAAGCATGGCTCTCAGTTTCAAAGGACTTTTTAAAAGAAGCCCAAAAAGATCCATCAAAAAATACTCCAACTTACGCTGATAAATTCATTAAAGATGTGCAGATGAAAATCTCGGACACAGAGAATTTGATTAAAGACTCAAATGTTTCGGGGGAATCAATTGTTGAAGCAACAAGAAGACTTAATGCTGCAAAGAAATCCTTTGACAGTAATTTTTTACTCGCCGCCGTTTATGACGCGGCATTTGCTGATGCCTTTGTTTCCTCAGAGAAAAGCAGATTGTTAGTAACCCCCGAAGAACTATTTCAAACAGTTGAAAATGATATTAATGAAGGATTAGGTTCGGACTCAATATGGGCAAATCTTTTCTTTGATCATGCAGAATTCTATTATGAGAACGCGGTGTTCACTAAAAAACTTGGCAGGGGTAATGAAGTCGCACAGAGTACTGAGACGAGTTACGATATGATATTTTTGAGCAACAAAATAGTTCAGGCAAAATCAATGATCTCAGCTTACCTTGAAGAAACAAGAATGACTGCTTACTCTGAGAAGGAAGCAATAGTTAGCATTAACTATACTCCTACAAGTTCACTTACGGATGCACAAAAATACGCGTTTGTGCTCATAATGGCGCTAGTAATCCTCGTGCTTGTTTTTCTTTTGTTAGTTGGAATTGTTACAAAATCCCATAAGAATAGTCTCACTCACTCAAATAGGAGAGAAAAAATTAGCTCTGTTCTTGGTAACCTGGATAGGGCACTAGGGCAGAAAAAGATTTCTGACGCAGAGTACTTCTTCATGAAGAAGCATTACGAGCAGGAATTGTCAAGTGGAAAAGCTTGGCCAAAGAAAAAACGCATGGGTATATCAATGGAGGATTTGAGGGCAAAACAAAGAGCGCTTGAGAGGGGATTAGTCGATTTACGCAGACACTTTAAGGCAGGATTAATACTCTCGGAGGATTACCACAAGAGCCACACTGATGTTCAAAAAGAACTTAATGATATACGCGAAGAACTCTACGTATCAAGAAAAGAGAACAGGATGAAGCCTGCAAAAGCAAAGAAACCTTCCGCGTTATCCTCACTCACAGGAAAACTATTTAAGAGAAAAGAGGCTCCAATTAAAGGCACTGAAGAGCTTGCGGTTGAAGAGAAGAAGCACGAGGCGAGGGACAAAAACAAAAGAAGAAAATTAATTAATAACTTTACTTACAAAGGGAAGAAGTAATTTTTGGCAGAGCTAAATTAAAGAAGTGCTTTTTTTTGCTGTTTTTATTGTTCACTATTATTTTTCAACTTTAATCCAATAACAGAAGAATCATCTTTTCCTCTTGCTACGCCAATGATTTGGTCGGATTTCTTTGTAATAACATCATTGTGGGTGATTGCGATGAATTGACTCTTTTGCGCAATCTTCTCAATCAAATTGCTCATCTTAAGCGAATTCTCCTTATCAAGCGCGGCATCAGCCTCATCAAACGCATAGAACGGTGCCGGGCTATAGAGTTGTATTGCGAACATGAACGCAAGCGCGGTAAGTGTTTTTTCTCCCCCGCTCATTGAATCAATATTCTGCAGTCTTCCCTTATACTTCGCATCAACCATTAATCCCGATTCAAGCGGTTTCTCTGGGTCAGCAAAACTCAAATTACCCTCGCTGTTAAAGAACTTGAAGAAAATTTCTTTGAAGTTCTTATTAATTTCATTAAAGCAATCCATGAACACACCAGTTCTTTTCACTTCAATCTTATCAATCATATCAAGTACCGCAAGTCGTTCATCAGAAAGTTTTGTTGCTTTTTGCTGTATATCATCAACTTCTTTGCGCAGCTCACCAAAGTTAGTCATCGCTTTCATGTTTACGGCCCCAATTTCTTCAATTCTTTTCTCAACACGCGTAATTCTGCTTTTGCATTCTTCAAGGCTCTTTGAGGCATATGGCTCAATTCCTTCATAGGATTTTTTCTCCTCAGTTAAATCGCTCTGTCTTACCCCAAGTTTGCTTTTCTCAATATTAAATTCATTAATTCTTCCCTCAATTTTTCTTGCTTTCATGCTCTCCGCGATTATTTCTTTTTCAGTCCTCTCAATCTTCTTATCCGCCGCATCCTTTTCCTGCTCAAGCGATACATGCTTCTTCTTCGCCTCAACTAGCTGTTTCTCTTTTTCAAGAACCTCTTCTTTTAGTGAAACAATTGATTTTTCTCTTTCATTAATTTCCTTTCGCATGATTTCAATTTCTGCATTGAGCTGGATGTTCTCCGCTAGGACACTCCTTGATTTTATTTCAAGCGCAGCGAGTTGCGTTTTAGCTTCATTTAGCGAGGACTCTATTTGCATTCTCTTTCCCGAGAATTCATCATAGGAATTATTTGCCGCGGAGTACTCTTCAAACACATTTTGCCCCCTAATTCCAATTACTTTGTGTCTTACTCCGTCTTTTTCCGCTTCAAGTTTAGCAATTCTTTCACTTAATTTATTCCTTCTGTATAACTTATCATCAAAGTCCTTGGTATCTAACTCACCTTTAATTTCAGCAATTTTCTTGCGTATGTCCGAGATTTTGTGACTTGTATTGTGTTCTAGTTCGATTTCCGCTGAGAGTCTTGCAAGCACCATCGCTTTTTCTTTCTCATCAGAAATAAGTTTTCGTAATCGTGAAGCATCCTCTTCCGAAGTGCGCTCCTTTCGCATATACCCCTCAACAAGCGTTTCCTTTTGTTTTAGAAGCATTATTTTTTTGTCCTCTTTGAGCGCCGAGTCACATACAGGGCACTGGGAAATTGCCGTTCGTAGTTCCTTAATCGCCTTCTCTTCATGCGCTCTTCTTGTGCCAAACAAGTTCTTTTGCTCAAGCGCATCAGAAAGCTTTTTTTCAAGCAGAACAAGCTCTTTTTCAGGGTGCTTTAAGTGCATTGCCTCAATTTTTCTTTTTTTAGTTTCAATTTCCTCTATTTCTCCGCTAAGCGCTTCTTCTTCACCGTGCAGTTCAGCAAGTTTATTCTCGTGGAATGCTTTTTGCTTCTCCCAATTCCTTACAAACACTTCAAGATCAAATGATTCTCTCTTCGCTTCATCAATTTCCTTATTTAATTTCTCAAGCGCGGCTTCTTCTTTTGCAAGGTCAGAGCTCTTTGCTTTCACAACCCCTTCGAGTTGGCTTTTTTTCTTTGATGCCTCAAGCAGCTGCCCCTCAATTGAGCTCTTCTCAGCATGAAGCCTCTTTTGCCTATCAAGTAGTTCTTTCTTTTCATTCTCCGCTTCAGTGACAAGCCCCTTATTCCCATCAATCTTTTTATTATTCCGCGCGGTTTGCTCTTTCTTAATATCAATTCTCTGTTGTTCAAGCATTAATTTTGCTTTCTTCTCCTCAAATTCTCTCCCTATTGTGGAGTAAGTTTGTTCAGATGCCTTAATCATTTGCCGCGCAAGGTCATCGGACTTCTTTTTGGTTTCCGCCAAGGTTTTGCGTGTTTCCTCAATTCTCTGTTCCACGATTTCTTTTTGTTTATTCATTTCCGCAATTTCATTATCCGCTTCAAGGAGTTTCTTCTCAAGTGAGTAGAGTTCGCGTGAAATAATTGTTGCTTTTGTCCGCTTTAGTTCCTCCTCAAGCTCGGCGCGTTCTTTTGCCGCCTTCATTTCCTGTTCAAGCTCGGAAAGGAAAACAGTTCTCTCATTTAGAATAATTGTAGCTTCCTTTATTCTTGAATCAACTTTGTCAAGTTCTTTTATTGCCTCTTCCTTTTTAGCATCAAATTCGCTTAAGCCCGCAATATTATCAATAATTTCTCTGCGTTCAACTGCGGACATTTCAATTATTTTGGTAATATCCCCCTGTGTTACAATATTGTGCCCTGAAACATCAATCCCGAGGTCAGTGAGTAGTGAAAGTATTTCATTTAAGGTGGTTCTTTTTCCATCAAGCCGATAAACACTCTTTCCCTGCTTATCAATCATCCTGCTTATTTCGTATTGTTTCTCATTATCCTTAAGTAAAAGATCAACTTTCGCGTAAGTCTCTTTCGCATCAGTATTAACAAGGTCAGTTAATTTTCCCGCCCTTAGGGTTTTGAGAGAAGTAATTCCAAGAACAAAAAGAAGGGCATCAAGTATATTGCTTTTTCCCGAGCCGTTGCTCCCAACGATTGCAGTAAAGCCCTTGCTTATTGGCAACTCAGCTTTCTTGAATGATTTAAAATTCTTGAGCGTGAGCTTGACTAATTTCGTCATTTGATTCACTTAGAGTAAAAGTAATTTGTTATAACTGCTATGAAGTAAGTGCTTGCGAAGGATTCTGCAATAATATCAAGAGGGATTTCAAAGTATCCGCCAAGTGTTAATCCTATCATTGAAATTATTGCCGCAATAACAAAAGAAATTAGCGCAGAGATTATTACAAGCGCAAGTGTTCCCCAAAATCTCTTGTTAGTAAATTTCCAGCTCTCTTGAATTGATTTCTTTGCATCTTTTTCCATCATTGCCGGGAAAGTGAAAACAACTTTTATTAAGATTATGAATAAGATTATGAAGAAAATTGCGATTATTATTCCGCCAAGGATTGAATTAATATCAAGAGCAAGTGTTGCAACCACATAAACTGCAGCAACTATTAAACATGCAATCCAAAAGATAATTGAAATTGCAAGTCCTTTCACCCATTCTTTTGTTGATTCATTTATTGCATCAACAAATCCTTCTTTTTGAACCATGCGGACAATACTCATTATTCCAATTACCCCAATAGTACTCATTATGATTCCAATAATTGCAAGCCCCACTAATTCAAGTGGGTAATTGAATAAAAGTGTCCCGAGTAAATTATCCCCCGGGATTGTATCAAAATATAAAATAAAATCAAGGAAGGGTCTTTCAAGCAGCCAAGTACTTATTGTGCTTAGCGCTGCTGAGATAACCATTACAAGTATCATTGGGATAAGTATCCACGGTTTAGTTATCACTTCAATAAAAGAAACAAAAATGTCTTTTAGTACCATTACACAACCCGCTAATATTAAGTTAAAGATATTTTTAAACCTGCCTCTCTCCGAAAAGTCTGTTATTGCGAGTTTTGGCGTTTATCCGCGCTATAATTCACTTTTTTCTTTTCTGGTTTTGCCAAGCTTTTAAAAGGTTTGCTTCCACTTTTTGTTTATTCAAGTTTAAATAATAAATAACTGGTGAGTGTATGAAGTTTCCTAAAGAAAAGAAAATTTACTGCAAAAAGTGTAAAAAGCACACAAAGCACAAGATGAAGGAATTTAAGGCTGGTGCAAAAAGAACGCTAGCCGCAGGAAACCGAAGACACGAAAGAAACGTTAACCACGGTTATTTGGGTAAATATAAGTACGTTGTTCTTGTTAAGAAGCAGAATAAGCGACCAACATTCGTTGCTGAGTGCGCGGAATGCAAGAAAAAGATTCCATACTCACTTGGTAAAAGAATGAAAAAGATAGTTCAACAGTAAGAGCCTTAATTTTCTATTTTACAGGCTCTGTGCAATTATTTAAATTCCCTTTGAACCCTATCTACTAATGGGCATTTTGTTTTATAGCACCAATAACAAATCAGTAAAAGTTAATTTTGAGACCGCGCTCCTCAAGGGCCTTGCCCCTGATTTTGGGCTTTATGTGGTGGCGCGAGAAGAGGTTCCAATTCTTCCAAAACAAAAAATTCTCTCAATGAAGAATATGACTTACCCGCAAATTGCATTTGAGGTGATTAGTCCTTTTCTTTCTGATGAAATACCTTCACAAGAACTCAAAGAATTGCTTGATGATGCATATAGAAGTGACAAAATTCCAACAAAAATACAGAATGTTCGTGATGGAACTTACATAATGTGGCTCAGTAATGGCCCAACCTACTCCTTCAAAGATTATGCGGCTCGTTTTTTTGGCAGAGCACTAAATTATTTCCTTGGAAAACGCGGACTCAAACGAACAGTTGTAGTTGCGACAAGCGGGGACACCGGCGGAGCGGTTGCTGATGCACTACTTGGGCTAGGGAATGTGGAAAACATAGTTTTCTTTCCAAAAGGCTCTGTGAGTGATGGGCAAAGAAGACAAATGACTACACTTGGGCAAAATATTTATGCGTTTGAAGTAAATGGGGACTTTGATGTATGCCAAGCGCTCGCAAAATCTTTGCTAAATGATAAAGAGTTTGCCGAAAAATCATTTGGTGACAAAGATAGATTAACTTCAGCTAATTCAATTAGTGTTGGAAGAGTACTCCCACAAGCAGTTTATCCATTCTTTGCTTATTCTCGAATTGCAAAGGGTGGCGAGCCACTAGTTGCAAGTATCCCGTGCGGAAATTTTGGCGATATGCTAGGCACGGTAATTGCAAAACAAATGGGCCTGCCGATTTCAAGAATAATTTGCGGGGTAAACGAGAATAAAGAATTCCCTGACTTTTTAGCAACAGGGATTTATTGCGTATATCCTTCAATAAAATCTCCCTCTTCTGCGATGATTGTTTCTCACCCAAGCAATTTAGCTCGTTTAATTGATTTTTATGGCGGGCACATGTATGATGAACGCGATCCTGTGACAAAAAAGGTTTTACAAGAAGGAGTAATTGATAAAATGCCCGATCTTAATGCGATGTGCAAGGATATTTTTTCAGTTAGTATTGATAATTTGCAGCACTATAAAACAATGGAAGAGGTTTATCAAAAATACAAAGTAATACTTGATCCGCATGGTGCGGTTGGGTGGAGAGCGCTTGAACTAGCTTCTCGCTCGGACAAAGAAACTATTGCGGTGATATATGAAACTGCTGATCCTGGGAAATTCCCTGAGGACGTTAAAAGGGCAATAGGAATTACTCCTTCCCTTCCCGAAGGAATGAAAAAACAAGCCAAAGCGAAAGAAAGAATTTATTTTATTACAAGCCCTCCCCTTAAAACAAAAGACGGGCTAAAACTTTCGGATGAGCAGGTGGCGGAAGCAAAGCAAAAAATTGACTTTTGTAGAAATCCTTTATAAAGGAATAAATAGGAGTTTGTACTCCTATTTAGTGTGAAACCTTTATGGTATTGTATCCAATTGAGTATAATAATTTTTACCGACTGGTTGAGAATG
>DYDN01000036.1 GCA_020717885.1 Candidatus Forterrea sp. | reverse complement strand
TCTTTTCCATGTTGCATGCTCCAAACGGTTGTTCGCGAAACAACCGTTTCACCAATTCAACTTGTTGTTTTGGAATCGGTTCGGGTTGTCTGCCAGGACTCAACAATTTCGGTTGTTGAATGCCATCGTATTTTGTTGCAACACGCTGTGCGTGTCGCACACTGATTTTTTGTTGTTTGGCGATTTGGTAATGGCTCAAATTGCCAAGTTTCCATTGCCCAACAATCCATCTAATTTTTCGTTGATTCAGTTTAGCCATACAATTACCTTGTACGGAAACACCTAAATTCCCAGAGCGAACATTATATCGGGATAAGACAGCTCAAAAATTTTTTGAGAAGTTATTTAAACACCAAGCGTAAGTCATCTTTACTGGTTGGGCTATGACTAAATTTATTGTGGTTACTGGGGGGGTTATCTCTGGGCTCGGAAAAGGGGTTCTCAATGCTTCTATTGGAAAAATACTTGCCCCGTCATATAAGTGTGCGGCGGTAAAGTGTGATGGCTATCTTAATGTTGATCCGGGTACAATGAATCCAATTGAGCATGGGGAAGTATATGTGCTTGATGATGGAACAGAGTGTGATATGGATTTTGGGCACTATTATAGGTTCATGGGGTTTAGCGCAAAAAAATCCTCAAACTTAACAATGGGAAAAATATTTCAATCAATTCTGGATAAAGAAAGAAAAGGAGAGTTCCTTGGAAAAACAGTTCAGTATATTCCGCATGTCACTGATGAAATAAAACAGCGCTTCTATAAAATTGCTAAAGACGAGGCTGCTGATGTTTTACTAATTGAGATTGGCGGAACAGTTGGGGATCTTGAGAACGGATTATACCTTGAGGCGGTGCGTCAACTCGCGTGGGAACAGGGAAGAGATAATGTGATGTTTGTTCACCTTTCATACGTTCCAATTCCAACAGGGGTGCATGAGCAAAAATCAAAACCAACACAACTCAGCATGAAATTATTAAATGAAATTGGGATTTGGCCTGATGCAATAGTTGCCCGCTGCTCGGAATACTTGACGCCGAAAATGAAGCAAAAAATTGCGCTCTTTTGTAATGTTGATGAGGAAAATGTTTTCACAGGGATTGATGTGGAATCAGTATATTTAATTCCCGGAGAGCTTGAGGGCCAGGGAGTCATAAAAACTCTTGAGAAGAAATTGCATTTGAAAATTAATTCTGTGGGGCTTGAGAAATGGAATTCTCTTGCAAAGAAAATGGCGGAGCTTAAGTGCGATGGGAAAGGAAAAACAATTAATATTGGAATTTGCGGAAAATATACTGCGCTAGGGGATTCATACGCAAGTGTAGTTGAGGCTCTTTATCACTGCTCCGCAAACCTTGATGTGAATGTTTGCGCGCAAATGGTTGATACTGAGGAAATAGAGAAAGGAAAAAATGTTTCTGATACAATTAAGGGATTGGATGGCATAATTGTTCCAGGCGGATTTGGTACTCGTGGTTGGGAAGGAAAAATAAAAGTAATTGAGTACGCGCGAAAAAAAGATATTCCGTTTTTGGGGATTTGTCTTGGTCTACAAGCAGCTGTTTGTGAATTTGCGCGCAACGAGTGCGGGCTCTCTGATGCGAATTCTACTGAAATGAATCCTGATGCTGAGGCAAAAGTAATTACTTTAATGGATGAGCAGAGGAATGTTGTTGATAAGGGGGGAACAATGAGACTTGGCAGCTACGAAGCGGATCTTTTGAAAGGAAGTATTGTTTCTGAGCTCTACAAATCAGATAAAACATTTGAGAGGCATCGGCACCGTTACGAAGTGAATCCAAATTATCATTCAGTGCTTGTTGGGAAGGGTTTAGTGCTCTCTGGTATGTCACCAAATAAAACACTAGTTGAATTCGTTGAATTGCCGAAGAGTAAGCATGCTTACTTTGTTGCAACACAGGCACATCCTGAGCTTAAATCAAAACTCGAAGTGCCTGCACCAACATTTTATGGGCTCGTGAAAGCAGCAAAAGAAAAGGCTTTTGGTAAGAAATAATTATGTAAGTTAAGTTATATTGGGCATTAAATTTAAGGAGAAGATTTTTATGATGGAAGAAATGGCTTTGGACTATTTTCGCGGGATGAGTAAGTCAGAACGCAAGTCTCTTGTAAAAAGGATATTTGATTTGCTTTCCGAGGAAGAAAAGCTTGAGATTGCGAAATTACTCATAAAATAAGTTGCTTGCGAATTAATTACTTGTAAAATAAATTAATGTTTCAAATAAAGTAAGTGTTTTTATGGAAACTATCTCTTGGGTAGATTTTGATAAAGTGGAACTTCGAGTTGGCACAGTAATTAAAGCCAAAGATTTTCCAGAAGCAAAAAAACCGGCTTATAAATTAACAATTGATTTTGGTCCTGTGCTTGGAGTAAAGCGCTCAAGCGCGCAGCTCACAAAACTCTACAAAAAAGAGGAATTAGTTGGAAGGCAGGTTCTTTGCGTGGTTAATTTTGCGCCAAAACAAATAGCAAACTTTGTTTCTGAGTGTCTTGTAACTGGATTTGTTCTTGAGGGCGGAGAAGTAGTGCTTTCTTCAATTGAAAGAAAAGTCCCAAACGGGGTAAAGCTGGCTTAATAGCCCGTCAATTACAATTCGCCATCAATTTCTTTATTCATTCTCGCAAAAAAATCTTCCATGAATTTTATTCTCTCGCTCGCAAGCTTTTTGGCTTCAGTAGTGTACATTTTTTTAGGGAGCTTTCTTTGTATGAGATAAAATTCCCTGTACGCCGTGTCTTCTTCAGAGTAATCCTTTGTTTTCTCAATATCAATATTTTTGTCATTGTGGAGTTTTGCGTTTCCCTCGCTTGCGGCCATAAATAATCTCCCAAGCCCCACTGCCCCAAGCGCATCAAGTTTGTCTGAATCAAAAAGTATTTTTGCCTCAAGCGTTTGAGGTTTTTTGTTCGTCCTGTTTCGATGCGTCTCAATGCAGTGAGTAATCGCCCCAATTTTTTCTTTTGGGAGAGAGTATCTTTCAAGCATTTCTTTGGCGATTACCACGGCTTTTGTCGCGTGGCAAATCTTTCCCTTTGATTTAATCTCCTCGGGTTTGCAAATATCATGCAGAATTGCGGATAAAATAAGCACTTCTAAATCAGCGTGTTCCTTTTTGCCTATGTGCATGCATACATGGAGGACTCTTTCGGTATGGCCCCAGCCGTGGCTTCCATTTGAATCCACGAAGAAGGCTTTTGCTTCTTTTTTGACATTTTCAATTAAGTCGCGGTTCATAATTTACCCCTGTTAAGCGCCTTTATAAATCTTTTCAGTTTCAATTGTTTAAAATAAGTAAAGCAAAATGGTGAGAAATTGGCTACACGAACTAAGGATACTAGCAGGTTTAAGAAAACTAGGGCTAGGCAGCGCTGGAAATGGTGTAAGAAAAAGACACGCAGAATGAAAAGAAAAAAGAGATACTTACGACAGAGAGCACGACAGTGAAAGCCACTAAGCACCACCTTTAGATGGTGCAAAGTGTATGTCGTCTGGTCATGGCGAAACAGGACTGACAGAGAGCTAGACAGTAATGCTCTTGCTTTTTTTATTCCAAAGGGAATTCCCTTTGGAAGAACTTCTTTTTTAATTGGGTTTTTTCTCTTTAACTAGTCTTGACTAAAGTGATTCTTTAAAAACCCGGTTATCTTTATTCTTGTCATGTCCAAAAAAGCCAAGAACAAATCAAAATCAATCTCAGTGCCTAATTCGGGCGGCAAATATTCAATTTGGGATCGCTTGTATGGCCTTGGCGAGATGATGCGCCCAATGGAGTGGAGTAAGTCCATCCTTAATATGGCGATTGCGCTCTTGATGGCGTTTTATGTTTATGCTGTTCCAACAAGCTTGGGTATTTTTGTCGCAGGATTCTTCTCCGTTGCACTACTTTGGTCAGGACTTTATACGCTAAATGATTTCACTGACTGGAGAATTGATTTACTGCACGCAACAAAAAAGAAGAGGCCACTTCCTTCAGGGAGGGTTTCTCCAGCACAAGCACTTGCCTTATCAGTAATTTTAATTCTTCTATCCTTCTTCATCGCATTTTGGTTAAACAATGCGCTTCTTGTTGGTTGTCTTTTGGTAATGCTACTAAATCAGTGGCTCTATACTTCAAAACCATTTAGGTTTAAGGAGCGAAAAGGTTTGGATATGATTTCGGGTTCAATGATTAACCCAATCTTTCGTTACCTCTCAGGGTTATTTTTGTTTGTAACACTTGCCGAAGTATTTTCCTCAGCATTCCCGATTCTGCCAATAATAATTGTTTTATTTTTCCAATCAGGCGGATATGCGCTTTATAGATTATCCTCAAAGGAGCACGATAAGAAAGTAAATATGAATAGCACCGCGGTGTTTCTTCCACATGATTTAATAAAAAAAGCCTCTCATTGGTTAATTGCGTTTGGGTTCATTTCAGTTTTGTTTTTATTTATTAATGACCTAACTCTGAAGAATCCATGGGTTGGTTATGTTCCAATTTACTTTATTGCAGGAATGATTCCAATAATATTTGCTATTCCAACAATGCGCGAAGTATTAAGAACACCTGCAAAAGCAACTGCCCCCGAGACACACGCAAAAGTATATGTTGTAATGCACGTAACAACAACCGCAGTGACGCTTGTGTTCCTTGCAATACACTTCTTTTTGCATTGAGAAGTAAGTTTTTTGAAAGTAATATTTTATGAAATTAATTCTTTATTTTACTTCTTGCTTTCTTCAAGTTCCTTAACAAGTCTCACAAGCTCTTTTCGTCCATCATTTTTTT
The DNA here is from genome assembly GCA_020717885.1 of Candidatus Forterrea sp. Classification (GTDB taxonomy): domain Archaea; phylum Iainarchaeota; class Iainarchaeia; order Iainarchaeales; family JAAZKV01; genus JAAZKV01. Next base: position 3,875 of record DYDN01000036.1, on the reverse strand, counting down.
GTGCGATTCGCTGAATCATTGCAAGTTTTTTTTCGTATTCTTTTGAAGTGCTAAGCTCTTCAATTAGTTCTTTTAAAGTAGCAACAGAGGTTTTGTAATCAATACGGTACCCTCCGCCTATTCTTTGCACGCCATCAGCGTTTTCTTCCTGTTCGCAGTGATATGCATCCGGCGCTGAGAGAATTGGTTTTCCTAAGCACAGAGCATCCATTGCTGTCGCGTGCCCACTACCTGCAATTACAAGGCTTGACTCATTAATCATCGGAAGATTATCCACTACTTGCTTATAGGTTTTAACATTGCTTCCGTGCGGCGGTACTTTTGCGTCAGGCCCGTATGTTACAACATTGAATTTGTAGTTTGGAAGTTCCTTTGATGCGGCAATTATCTTGTCTAAAAGAATTGCGCGGTACCCAAATCCGCCTATTGCGCAGTAAACAGTCTTTCTTTTTCTTCTTGTATTCATTTCATGCGCCTGTTTTCTTATCAGCGGTCCCAAGAACTCAATTTTTTCATATATGCTTGGGTGTACGGATGCGCTGTGTTTGCCTATTGTGAACGGGGGCGAAAAATCAGGGATTAGGATTTTGTCCATTTGCTTTAGTGTGTTTAGATTCATCTGCTTAATTACTTTGCCGGCTATTCTCACCATTGGCTGGTGATGTTGTGCAAAGAATCTATCGATGTTGGTTTGGTTGAGCTGTATTATCATCCATGTTGGTATTCCCTTTGACTTTGCTATTGATGCAGGGAGGAAGAAACTATCTGAGAGAACCAAATCAGGGTTATGCTTTTTTATAAGTGCATAATATTTTAAGATTCCTGCTGGGTTCTTTGAGGATTTTGATATTGTAGTTAGAATGGATTTTGATAAATCAAATTGCCCGCGTTTTCCAACAAGAGAAATCTCGCTTGGAACTTCCTCAACATTAAGTCCTGAACTTATTCCAAATTCCCTTGCGTTTCCGTAAGAAGCGTAAATCACTTCGTGTTCTTTCTCAAGCGCTTTGCCTGCTGCTATTGCCCTTGCAGTATGACCAAGGCCCTCTCCGCAGTAAAAAAACAATATCTTCATTTATACCAGTTGAATTAATGGGAAATTGTATATTAAAAAGTATTGGGTCAACAAAAACCAGCCCTTACTTTCTATAAGCAAACCTTAATATTAAGCAAAAGTGTACTAGTGGATTAGTAGTGTTGTGGTATCTTGAGAAATCTAAAAATAATTAAATCCGAGGCTGGGAAGAGCTCCGCCGCTTGGACAAAGAAGAAGCCAATTCCAAGAGTGCTTTACAATTGGTTCCTCGCTCGCATGGCGGACCTTATTCCATTCGCACAGCAAAAGCAGTTTTTTTATCGTGCGATGGGAATTAAAATCGGGAAGAATGTACAAATCCTTCCGCAGGTATTTTTGGATATTTTCTTTCCTGAACTAATTACAATTGAGGATAATGTTGTAATCGGAATGGAGGCTTTTATCTCTTGCCACGAGTTTAATCCAACAGAATTTCGCTATGGTCCAATCACAATCAAAAAGAATGCGTTAATTGGCGCAAGGGCATTTGTGCTTCCTGGAATTGTAATTGGGGAGAATTCTTTAGTGGGTGCAATGACTGTGGTGCATAGTGATGTTCCTGCTAACACTCTTGCGTTTGGCTCTCCTATGCAATTCAAAAAGCTTTCGAAATAGTACTTCTGATTGAAATTGCCTAAGTGATTGTATGCCGATTAATATTCCCGATAATCTTCCCGCTGCAAAAGTGCTTGAAGAGGAGAATATCTTCTTTATGCAGAAGCAGCGAGCGAAAGAGCAGGATATTCGTCCTCTTGAAATCGCGATACTAAATTTAATGCCTGATAAAATTACAACTGAAACACAATTACTTCGTCTTTTAGGAAACACTCCACTCCAAACAAATATTACTTTGCTTCGCCCAAGGCTCCACGAAAGCAAAAACACCTCAAAAGAACACTTACTTGCTTTTTACAAATATTTTGATGAGGTGAAGGGACAAAAGTTTGATGGATTAATAATTACCGGTGCGCCGGTTGAGCAAATGCCTTTTGAGGAAGTGGATTATTGGAAAGAATTAGTGGAGATTATGGAGTGGAGTAAGCATAATGTCACATCCACATTTCATATTTGCTGGGGTGCGCAGGCTGGATTATATTATCACTATGGAATTCCAAAATATCCTTTGAAAGAAAAAATGTTTGGTTTGTTTAAGCACACAATAAATAGAAAACACATAAGACTACTGCGCGGGTTTGATGAAGAATTTTTTATTCCCCATTCAAGGCACACGGAAATTAAGCGCGAGGATGTACTTGCGGTAAAAGAAATTGAAATTCTTTCTGAATCAGAAGAATCAGGGGTTTATTTAGTTGGAAGCAAGGATAGAAAACAATTTTTTATCACTGGGCACTCTGAGTATGATGCTGGGGCTCTAAAGAAAGAGTATGATAGGGATGTGGCGCTTAATTTGCCAATAAAAGTTCCTAAAAATTATTATCCAAATGATGATACAACAAAAGAACCATTAGTTAGGTGGCGAGCGCACGCGAATCTTTTGTTTAACAATTGGCTCAACTACTATGTATACCAGGAAACTCCTTACGATTTGAAGAAAATAAAGTGAGGTTATGATTTGGGCGCATGCCCAAAACTTCTTGGCGATTGACGAATTCTTGCGAATATTTTTAAGCTGCTAAACACGTGCCTTTTTGATGAATATTAATAATTTTCATGCTCAAAGAGAGTTAAGTGAAAGTAAATTAGATTTGTTAATTTACAATATTGATTACGATTCAGACTCAAAAAAAGTTATCTCGTTTTGTGTGATGCAGGTCTTTAAGCACGGTGAGTATAATTTGGAAATAATTAAGTATGATTCTGCGCACGGGCTTTGTCATGTTCATCGTTATTATGAAGACTTAAATGACTTAGGGCAGGATTTGCTTGATAATCAAATCGGAAATTCCAGCATTGCTGAGTTTAAGAATGATATTAAGCAGAATTGGGTTGAATATAAGCGGAGATATTTGAGAAAGTGGTTCAAACAAAGGATTTAAATAATATTGACATTATATAATCTGTGGGTTATAAAGGTGGTCGTGTGGCAAAATATTCAAAGGAACCTCTGACAATAATTATTGGCGGAGATGACGATAAAGATACTGAAGACATTTTTGCTGGCAAGGGCGATACAATCCCGAAAAATATTCTCTACTTAGATACTTTTGAGGATTTAGATGACTTGCTTTCTCCAAAAAAGATGGAATTATTGTATTACCTTATGAAAAATCAGGACGGAGAACTGCCAAAATCCGTTTCAGTGATTGCAAAAGACACTAAACGCTTTCAAGAGGCAATAAGCAAGGACATAAAACACCTAGTGAAGCTTGGGCTAGTTAAAGTGACAAAAGAGAAACAATCCGTTTATGCTTACCCTAACTTTAAGGAAATAATAATTAAGACAAAATAATTATTTTCACTTCTTTTCTAATTTTTCTCTCACGTACGCAGGGGGTCTAGTATACATTGCGGGGTGTGAAGCAAGAACAAAGAACTGTGGCGAATGCAAAAGTAAGCGTGCTTTTTTTCTTGCGACTGCAATTAGCTTTCTTTTTCGTGCCGATTTACTTCTAACCTTCTTATGGGTAATTTTACGGCGAGTAACTTTCTTTCGTTTAATTTTAACAGGTTTTCTTCTGGTAATTTTTCTCTTGATTTTCTTCTTCTTAGCCATGCAGTGAATATGGTTTTGGGGTTAATAAGAATTACTTTTTGCGTATTTGCTAACTGATTGGGCTATTTTTGTTTATTTTGCTCGATAGATAGCTTTAAATGTTTAATGTAGTTATATTATGGCTAC
>DYDN01000035.1 GCA_020717885.1 Candidatus Forterrea sp. | reverse complement strand
TGACCTATTCCAAACAATCAAACAAAACCTACAAAACAGTTAGCAAATACTGAGATGATGTGGATTTATCTTGTTCAGAGTGTTATAATAGGCTTCTTTAATGTGCTGAAAATGCTTAAGGTTGCTTTCTCATCAAATAGTGCTATAACAGCCCTGTTCGGATTGTTTTTTGCAGGGTTTTTTGTGATGCATTATGGTGGATTCCATGCAGGGTACGCTTTTTTTCTTTTTGCTTTTGGTTCTGGTGCTATGCAGGGAGTAATCTCAGAGGCTGCTATTTTACAGGTTTTTCCTATGTACGCAATTCTTTTGGGCGCTACAGTCTTTTTCATTAATCATTTGTTCTCTTTTATGTTTTACCTTAAGGAGACTAAAAACAAAGAGAATGACATGGTTGATTTAAGCAATCTAATGTTCGCCCCATACCCAAGGATTATTCCAATGCATTTAACAATAATCTTTGGGGGAATACTAATTTTTGCCGGTTTGGCGAACGTTGCACTGATTATTTTTATGGTATTAAAGATTTGGGTGGATTTGAAGATGCATATTAATGAGCATAAGGGCTTTTTTGGGGCTAAACTAAAGAAGAGTGGCTTATTTTCCCTTGGCTAGCTTTTTACCAATCGCTTTGATATCCGCGTACATTTTTTCATAATTAGTATCAACGCCTTGTTTCGCAAAGTATTTACTTAAGTTTAGCACATCTCTTTCAAAGAATTCTTTTGCGTTTGGGTGCATGGTGGTTACTGCTTGCCCAACATCAATTATTACTAGTTCCTCGTCGTTGTTCAAAATATTGTATTCGCTTAAATCTGCGTGTATTAATCTCGCGTTAACCATTTTTGCCATGTATTCGCAAAGAATATGGTATTGTTTTTCTGGTTCCTCAAATGGTTTATCTTTTGCCCTTGGAGCAGGAATCCCCTCTTTTCCAATAAATTCCATCAATAAACAATTTCTGTTAGAAGCAATTGGTAATGGCGCGCGTATTTTTGCTTTTGCGAAATCCTCAAGGTTTCTAAATTCTTTTTTTGTCCAGAGTTTTATGATTTCAAGCTTATCCTTTCGCACATCCTTAAATCTCTCATCCCCAATAATATAATTTTGCATGTGGCGAAACTCAGAAGTGCTTACTTTGAATATTTTTAGCGCGTAATAATTATCCCCGCCGTGGCAGCGAAAAACATTCCCCTCTTTTCCTGTGGAGATAATAAATTCTACTTCTTCAAAGAATTTCTTTCTCGCTAGTTCGTAAACCGCGGTAAGTGTTGCTCTATCAAATACTTTGTTGAATACGCTTCGTGCTTCTTCGTCCCTAATTAATCGCTCTTCTTTTATTATTCTGTCTTCAACTGAGCGTACTTCTTGCGGGTCTTCCGCTCGGTCTTCTCTAATAACCCCTTTTTTCATAAATAGAATTAGTGTTTCTTAATTTATTTAATTGTGTGTTTAGCACTATTTAGAACGGCAACTTACTAAGTTTTCCGCTTCTCTTTAGCCACTCTACTTGATTTCCTAGGTATCTCCAAACAACATCTCCTTTGGAGGGCTGAAAGTCCCATAATTTGATAATAATAACATCGTTTTCTCTTATCCAAACTTTTTTGAGTAATTTTCCAGGTATTCTGAATTGTTTTTCTTCTCCGTCTTCGCATAGTGCCTTGATTTGGTTTGAACCCATTAATTGTGTTACTACAGCGAATTGTTCTAGTTCTTCTGGGTTTGGTAGTCTCATTCTTTGGTAATAATTTTCCTGTCCTTCTGTGGTTGGCTGTGGCTGACCAAAGGTCTTCTTTTTATTCATCTGGTTCTTTCTTTTCTGCGAATTAAAGTTAGCCACATTTCTCACCAAGTTCTATTAAAGTAATATTAATTCATCAGGTATTAAAACCTGCTTTTGGGGGGGTTTTGGCATATTTTTTTAAGGTACTTTTTGAAGAGTATTTTCGGTAAGACTTAGCAAAGAAGTAGTTTATTGCAGCCGATATACTTGCGCGTGCTTTATTCCTTTTATCACTATAATGCTTTTGTCACCAACAAGTCCTTTTTCGATGGCGATTCCAACGCACTTGTTTCCGAATAAATTTATTGAATCAGCTTCCTCAAATAATTTAAGTAGGTCTTCTTTAGTCACATCTTCTCCTTTATAGAATCTCTCAGACGCAGTGAAGCAAATATTTCCATCTTCAAATGTTTTCCCTATGTGTTCCTTATCGCATACCGCAAGAGTAAGTTTGTATTCAACCTCGTGTTTTTTTGCCATCATACTAAATCAATCTAAGAAGGAGTTAAAGTCCGGCTATTGGTTTTACTGCTCCGCACGCCTCGCACTTGAGCATCCGTATTCCGTCTTGTGTTACTACCTTTGTATCAGGCTTTTTGCATTCAGGGCATAAAACGAATTGGTTAAAGTAGTTTCCAATAAGTTTGTTTAATTGTATTGCCCCAATTTTTCCACTGATAATTAATTGATTATTTCCTTCTGTTATTGGGGAAGCGGTTTCTTTTGTTAAGTATTTCAAAAAGTGTTTCTTTTCTCTTTGCATGTCATTAATTAAAATATTAAATCCCTTTACAATGGTTTTTGAGCCCTGTATGAAACTCTCAACTCTTGGCACCTCAAATCTCTCATGGCTCTGCGCCTTCTGCGGTATACTATTGTACGCTTTTACTAACAAATCCTCGTAGCCTGCCATTTTTACTCAACTCAATAATAATTGATTCCAGCAAAAACTATATAAAGGAAATAAGGGGTGGTTAATTTTTATCTTCTTGCGTGCCTACTAGAGTATCCTTGGTTAGTTGGTGGTTTGTTGAAATATGCGGATATTGTTGACTATTCAAAACTTGATCCAGTAAAGCGCGCCGCAATCAAAAAATTTACTCCTTACTTGAATTCTATAGAAAAGTTTAATCTAAAAATAGTCCAAGAAACACTTGGCGAACCGGCAATTGCAATTGACTTTCTGGAACAAGATTTTATGCTAGCTTTTAATGTTGAAGGGCTTGGCACTAAGAGTGTAATTGCTGAGATAATGAGTGAGGATGAGCGCGGAAAGGGGGTAAAATATTTTGAGGATATTGGTAAGGATACAGTTGCAATGTCCACAAATGATATTTCTGCGATTGGCGCCCAGCCTGTTGTTTATGGGGATATTATTAGTACGGGTTCTTCTGACTGGTTTAATTCTGAAGGAAAAGCGGATGCATTACTTGAGGGGTTTAGGAAGTCTTGTGAAGAGCTTGGGATTGCCATCCCTTGTGGAGAAACCCCTGCGTTGAAAGATGTTTTATTTCCTCAAAGAATTGATTTAGCGGGGGCAGCGATTGGAATAATTAAACCAAAAGAAAATCTTGTTGTTGGAAAAGATCTTAATGAGGGGGACATAATACTTGGGATTGAGTCGTCGGGGCTTCACTCGAATGGAATTTCCTTGGCAAGAAAAGTTTGTGAAGCACTGCCTGACGGATATTTTACCGAACTCCCAAGCGGGAAAATTGTTGGGGAAGAATTGCTTGTTCCAACTACACTTTATTCCCCGCTTTTAATGGATCTTCTCAAAGTAACAAAAATCAGTTACATGCAACCCATTACCGGGCACGGATGGGAGAAAATAATGCGGAACAAGAAACAATTTGTTTATGAGATTGATTCTGTTCCTGAAGTGAGCGAATTATTCGCGTTTTTGCAGAATGAAGCAAAAATCTCGGATAAAGAGGCATATTATACTTGGAATATGGGTGTTGGTTATGTAATAATTGCTCCAAGAGAAAGTGTTGAAAAAATTATTGGTGTTTGTGCAAAACACAAAATAAAGTGTATGGAACTTGGTAAGGTAAAAAAAGGCAGCAAGCAAGTTTTAATTAAACCAAAAAAGTTTGAATTCTCTTTCTAATTTGTTTTATGCCCCAAGAAGGATAGAAGCAATTATTACAATTACCATTAAGAGTGTCTGGGGTGGTAGTGCGGGCATTGGGATTTTCTTTTTTGAGACCATGTAAATGCTGCTCATGAGTCCAACAAAACTTGCCCCAAGTACTACTCCTGCAATGATTCCAGGGTTGTGAAATGCGCTTGTTGTTAGAATGCTTGATGCAACCACGAGCGGGATTACTAAATCCCCATTACCAAGCTCAAAAGTGTGTTTTTTAGTTGGAAGCGCTACCATGAAAGCAAAATTATTTTCTTTTGCGCTCTTTGCGATTGAAATCATGTGTTTTGTGTAGAACACCGCAACAATATCATATAATGCAAGAGCAATTATGAATGCAAGAACAGGAATTAACCCGAGTGAGATTCCAATTATTGAGCCTGCTCCTGCTACGGCGAGGAAGCTTGTTATATTTCTTATCCAAATGTTTTTGTGCTTCCAGTATCTTGCCGCAAGAACTATTAGCGCAATTAGCAAAACAATATTATCGTTTGTCGGCAAGAATGCGCTGAACACGATTATGGTTGTCGCAAATATCGCCATTGCTTCAACTAGCCAAATTACTCTTCTTGTTTTTCTCATGCGGAGAAGAATTAGGAGGATTATTGTCATTGCAAGTATGTATCCGAATAAGTATGCCGCGTTTGCGAGGTCATTCATATCTGAACTGAAGAAGGTTTGTTGTTGTCCTTGAAAAAATAATTGTTGCGCAACAACGAGTCCAAGTGTTTGTACTGTGACAAAAATTATTGCGAGGAGAATGAATACGTGCGGATTAAGCCAGTTCTCTTTATTGGAAGGAGTCCTTTTCTTAGCAGCTGCTTTTGTGCCGATTCGTTTAGCAGTTCTTTTTTTTCTCTTTTGCACCATTACAAGTTAAGGAAGTTTAGTTGTTTTAAGTCTTCCTTCAAGCGTTTTATTTGTGGTACGCTTCCTTTACGAGCCCCTTTCTTTTTTAGTAGGTTTCACAAAGTGGTGTTTTGGTCTGTAGATTTCGCCTTTTTTCTCAAGTTCTTCAAGCGCGGCGCTGATTTTGTTTTCATCAAGCCCTTTCTCTATTCCTTTTGCTGATACTTGTTCTATTGGCACCATATCAATTCCTGTTGCCATTTCATCTTTAACAATTCTAAGCACAGTGGTTATTGCGTTTTGTTTTGCTTGTGTTATTCCGCTTGTAACAATATCAATATCGATTCTTCCTGTGTCAGGGTCAACCATTGTTTCTTCGAGTGATTTCTTTACGAGTCTTATTGCTCTATTTGCATCCTCAATTTCAACTGTGTCGCTTAATTTTACGCGTGCGCTTGCTTCAGCTAATCTAACTATTCCTTCTAGTTGTCTTGCGGTTGCGGTGTATGTCCCGCCTTGGCTTCTTCCCTGGTCTCTTAACCCGACATAAAAATCAGATATGGTGTTTAGTGATTCTTCGCTTAGTACGGGGAAGCATTTTTGCCTTGCGAATGAAACATATTTTCTAAATAACTCGTCCATGATTACTGGTTTTGTTCGTTTATCGATTTCTTCTCTTTCTTCTTTATTGAGTGCGAGTCCTTTTTGCTGGCTCTGCATTAATTTTTCCCCGCTCTGATGCGTTTTTAGTATGTGTTCAGATATTTTCTGGTCTTGTGTCTTATCAAGTACATCTCTTATCATGAAAAATAAATCAAATCTTGAGATTAGTGAGGATGGTAAATCAATTTGCTCAAAGAACGGGGTGAATTTATCAAATCTTGAGAATTTTGGGTTTGCTGCCGCGAGTAATGAAGTGTCGGCTTTAAATCTTGTCACAATCCCGGCTTTTGCAACTGATATCATTCCTTGTTCCATTGCTTCGTGTAGTGCGCTTCTATCCTCTGGATCCATTTTGTCAAGTTCATCCGCCATGCATACCCCGCCGGATGCAAGTACGAGTGCCCCTGCTTTGAGTGTCCAGCCGCCTTCACCGAATTCATCCTTTACTGCGCTTGCGGTTAATCCAACTCCGCTAGTTGTTTTTCCTGAAATGTAAATTGATTTTGGGGCGATGTTGTTTGTTGCTTGCAGTAATTGTGACTTACCGCAGTTGTGGGAAATAATTCCATTTGCGATGAAGCGGTGGCTCTCCGGCACCTCAATATCATAAACAGCTTCAAGCCCGTGGTCAAGTATTTTTACGATTCTTTCGCTTCTTTGCTGCCCCACTCGTGCGTATTTTTTCGCGTCTTCGACCGCCTTCGCCATTTTTTCCGTTTTCTTTTTTGAAGCAAATCCGATTTTTTCACCGAATTTTTTAATTGAATCTCCTCTTTGTATCATTAATGCGTTTCCAACTATTCTTGAGTGAATACTGAATCTTAATAGGAGCATTTGTACATCACGAAGCATTTCAATGTTCTTTGCTTTGAGGGCCACCGAGCGGCTTCCTCTTCCTTTACTAAAAACGCACCCATCTGCTTCAAATAACCATTTAATGAATTCAGCAGCAACGTTGTTTCCTGATTCGAGAATAAAATTTGGGACTCTCTTTTCCCTCAAAAATAAGAGGTTTTGTGCAATATCGGTTGAGTGTATTCCAACTCGGTGTAAAAGAACTTTTCTATCCGGGGCTTTTCCAGTTATTATTGCGGGAGTGATGTCAAATAGATTCTTGACCATTTTGATAAGTTTGGGCAGCAAATCTTTTTCGGTGTCAGAAACAACAAAGTATACTTCTTTTTTTCTTACCCATCCGTCTCCAAGCATGTAACCAAGAAGCGCTCCAAGTTCTGGAGTGACTTTTTCGGGTAATTTTCCTTTAAACTTTGGCCCGCGTGTGTACGCAACTGGTTTGAAGTTTGTAGAAACGTATGATCTAATTGTGCAGGGGATTGAAGTTACTGTTGCCACCTTGTCACTTATTTTGAATTCATCAAGGCGTTTCCAAATCCTCTTCACGCTGCCGTTCTCTTTTGTTATACAAAGAAGAGGGTGGTCATGTGTTCCTCTAATGCTTTTTCCGCTTTCGGTAATTATTTCCATTACTTTCTTTTGCGGGTAATAAAAGAATGTTGTTGCGGAGCTGCGTTTAGCTCCACCTTCACCCGTTAAGACCTTAAACTCAATTCCCTGTAAGTGTTCTTTTCCAAGGTCCTGAATTTTTTTTATTGCCCCGTCCCCCATTGCTACTCTCTCATCTCCAATGAGGCAACCAGGGTCTCCAATTAGTAATATGTGGGCATTGCCTCTAATCTTCTGATTATTTGGTAAGTGTTTTGTCACTCCTCCAAATAATTGGAGTGCAATGCTTTCTTTTACAACATCATGCCCGTAAATTGCGGGTGCGATTGATTGTGCAAGCATTTCGTATATTTGCGGGTCTGTTGAGAGTTTTCTGATTTGGGCTTCTTCTTCTTTTGTAACATCAACATCCAAAAATTCTTTTGCGGTTTCTTCCAAGTAAATACAATCAATATACTTTCCATAAACATTCTTCTTATCCTTTTCTGGCGGAAGTAATCTAAGTATCCCAACAAATTTTGTTTTATCCCCCGCACTTACTTTATTTACTAAATCATCACCGACAAATACTCGAATATACTCCGCCTGCTCATTTCCTTTTAATTTTTCAAGCGGTTCTTGGATTTCAATTTTCTGGTAATCTTCAAAAGTTGATTTTTCTTCCACAAGATCAAAGTCCCTTGAGTGGCACTCGCACATTCCTGGGGGAGTGACTTTTTGTTTTTCCTGGGGTATTCGGTAAATGTTCCCGCATCTTTTGCATTTCCACACCGCGAGTTTTAGTTTTGGCAATACTCCTGTGATTTGTCTCATGAGTCCTTCAACGCAAATCATTTTGTTTAAGTGCTTTGCTCCGATATTTCTAATACTAATTTCCCTATCCTTTGGCAAGTTACTAAATCTTACGTGTGGTTTGAATGCTTCGGTTGTAAGGGTGGGTATGTGGATGTTTTGGATTGCGGTGTGTGCGGCTTCCATTACGGGGTCAGGGTTATCAAGGAGTTCATCCGCTAAGATAGGATCAAATTTTTCCAATATCTTAAAATCAACTATAACACTTCGTTCATCAGGGTAGGATTCGATTATTCTTTCAATGTATTTCTTTTGTTCAGTGTTAAAGAATTCCTCAAATCGTTCAACAAAGGGCGAGCCCTCTTGCTTTTCGATTTCTTCAAGATTTAATTCCATGCTATCCCCAACGATTTCTTATTTTTCTGGCGTTAAAAGGCTTCTCTAAGCTTCATGCCGGTACTCGTATGTATTCTTGCATCATGTAAATTAAAAGAAAAAGTGTTGGGGTCTTAGCAAAACCATCGGTTTTGCGAAGTTTTTCTTCTTACTATCTTACACCCAACTTGGATTAATACCTTCGGAGTTTGGAAAGCGAACTTGGAAAAATTCAGTTGTCTTCACTTGTGTGTCTTAAAACAAATTATTTCAACTCTCTTCCTATCGCTTTCGCCGTTTCAAGCATCTCCATTGGCTTTGGTCTTCGTCGGTTTGTGTTTAGCCATATCCCGTCTCCGTGTTTTCTTGGAATTAAGTGGAAGTGTACGTGGGGTTCTGCTTGTCCTGCTGCTTTCCCGTTGTTTTGAATAATATTTAATCCGTCAGCTCCCGCGACTTCAATCACGGCAGGAGCGAGTTTCTTTATTGCTTTCATTATTTCAAATAAATATTTGTCTTCAATCTTATCAACTGTGTTAAAGTGTTTCTTTGGTATTACAAGTAAGTGCCCGATAATTGGTCCTGCGGGCATTTCATCAATAAAAGCCATTACATATTTGTTCTCGTATGCGATTGGGGCTTCTTCTTCGTGTCTTGCGTATTTACAAAAAGTACATTTCTTCATTCTATCACAAGAGAATTAGTTTTTTGGATTAATTAAATGTTTTGGTTGCCAAGGTTTTGTAGAAATCCTTTATAAAGGAATAAATAGGAGTTTGTACTCCTATTTAG
>DYDN01000034.1 GCA_020717885.1 Candidatus Forterrea sp. | reverse complement strand
ATTAGGCGCCGAGCGAGATACTGCGAGTCACAAAAGACTCGCAGAGGAGCGAAGGCGCAGTGGGGTCATAGGGGCGAAGCCCCTATCTCATTTCAAAGTTTTAAGTTCCTCGCTTCCTCCGACAAAAGCTTATATTCTGGTTCAGCGTTATTTTGAATATGAAAAGGCTTTTTGGTGTGCTTGTTTTGTTCTGCTTGGCACTAGTAATTCTCTTTGGGTGTACACAAAATAATCCAAATACGGACAATAACTTCTCTTTGGGCACTTCAACTATTGATGATAATCCAAAGAATGTAATTGATATTACTCGCATTGCGACCGGGGATGCGGTTCTTGATGAATGCGGCGAAAAATCCACTACACTTGAAGAACTTGCTATTTGTGTCGGGGATGTGGCTGCAAAGAAAAATGATATTAGTGTTTGTTTTAACAATGATACGGGGGTAATGAATCCTTTATGCGTTGGGCAATATGCATTTGATAAGAATGACATTAGTATTTGCGGGGATTCAAATAATGCATTCGGAACATGCCTCTTTAGGTATGCTTACCTTGCAAATGACGCGAGTTATTGCAGCTTTGAGGCTAATGCTTGGGAGTATTCTCAAACAAGCCGAAGTGATTGCTTCACAATGCTTGCAACTAAAAAGAATGAGTTGTATATATGCGATCAGTGGATTTTAGACAATAAGGCGTTTAGTATGACTGCAAACTCAACTGAAAGTAATTTACTTCAAACCTTGAATAGCGAAACTGATACTTGTTATAGAACAATTGCAATGCTACAAAATGATTACTTTGTTTGTGACAAAATAGCGCCAAATGGGAATAATGTATTTGAATGTTATATGGGTGTTGCGATAGCATCCTCAAATCCAAGCGTTTGTGATCACATTACGAACAAGGCTTTTGCTGATTACTGCAGATGCAGCGCTGATTTTAGTCAGAAAACGGTGTGCACTTACAATGGGTAAGGTGCCAAGAAATTCTTTTTTTTAAAAAAACTGGGGGAAAAGACTACTTCTAAAAGAAATAATCTTTTCCCAAAGTGACTTTCACTTTTTGTGTGCTCTAAGCCAAATCTTCTTTCAAAAGCCCATAATAATTGGCGTCATGTGTCTTTTTTGTTGCAACATTTCGCATTGCTTGACGTCTAAGCCCCTCAAAGGTGAAGCCGAGTTTTTGAATAACTTTATTTGAACCATTGTTTTCAATGGTTGCCTCGGAGTTAATTCTGTTCAATCCAAGTTCATTAAATGCAAATTCAAGAATTCTTGAGGCGGCCTCAGTCATTATTCCTTTGCCCCAGCACTCCCCCATAAGCCAGTAACCAAGCGTAGCAGTTTGATCGAAATGCTTAACTCTGAGTATTCAAACAACCCCAATGACCTCATTGCTTGGCTTTAGAGTGATTGCTAACTCGTAGTTGTCTATCTTTTGGGCAGATTGCTCTGTGAGGGATTTGTTCACAAACCACTCTGCATCGGCGAGGGCATATGGGTGTGGCATAGTGTGGGTGTAGAGCGAAACCTTTGGATTACCTGCATGTTTAGTGATTGCAGGTTCATCCCCTTTCTTTAGCTCCCTAAGTATGAGTCTTTCTGTTTCTATTCTAATTATTTAAACCACCTCCGGTGAAAGAAGTCGTTATGTCTGCTTATTATTAACTCTTGAGCCCAAAATGTAACAACTTATACATTACTTAGTTGGTTTTGGGGGTTTTTTGGAAAATGAAGAAAAAGTGCGAAATAAAGTATACATTACTTTTTGGACTTTTTTGGCGAAAATTTTAGTGGAAGTAAGTGTTCCAAGCAGAAAATTAGTGTTTTTGGGCCCAACTTTTTAATTTTTCAATGATTTCAACAAGTTCTTCCGCTTTTGGAGTGAGTGCATACTCGGTTTTCACAGGAGTACCAAGAACAAGATTTTTTGTGATAAGTTTATTTGCTTCCATGCTTTTGAGTCTCATTGAGAGGATGCGTGGGTTAATACTTGGAATGTCTTTTAGAATTTGATTAAATCCAGAACGATTATTGTGCATGTGCATTGAGTCAAGTATCAAAAGATCAAATTTTTTTCCAACAAGCGCAACTGCTTTACCAAGCGGATTTGTTTTCTCTGCAACCTTTGGCATTCTCATCAATCCCTTAATTTTTTTCCTTAAACTCGCAATAACTCTTGATTACACGCAATAGAATGCATTTAATCAAAAACCCAATACAACTATACTTAGTATAGCTAGTAATCTTTTTAAAGCTACTTATTTAAATATAGTTAGGATGAAGTTAGTGTTATGAACTGGTCAAAATTTGTTAGAGGAGAAGAAGCTGTATCGGCAAAGAGGAGCCACAACTTTTACCTGGATCAGGTAATGCTCGAAATTGCAGAGCAAGGCACTCTAGCTAATTGGGTAAGAGAAACTAACCATAGAATTTACCATTTTTAGGTAAAACCCAGTTAACTCTCACACAGCTTTGAATCTTTAACACGAAAAAGTAGCGTTCCTACGCCAAGAATTGGGGTTGGAAAAGTCAAATAGAATTGGATGTTTTTAGTCCTTTCGAATTTGATTAGGTTGGGCGCGAATTGGTAGCCTGTTGGGGGCTACCATTTATTCTTTTTTTTAGTTTTTTATTAGTTTAAGCAAGTTCTCTCTATATATTCTGGTTGCGAATTGAACTAGTTTGGACTACCGGCACACTTCAGAAAGATATTAAAGCACTAAAAAGTGGGTGTTCTTCTGGAGGGACAGGTATGCCGAAAAAGTTAAATAAGTGTTGGCACATACTTATGTGTGGTGTTATGGTTAACATGACTTTATCTTTGCCAAAGGAAATACGTGAAGAAATGAAAAAGTTTCCTGAGGTTAAGTGGAGTGAAGTCGCGAGAAAAGCCATAATTCAAAAGCTTCAGATGCTTAGCGTGGCTGATGAAATAGCAAATAAAAGCCAATTGACTGAGAAGGATGTGCGGGAGTTCGGCAGAAAAATCAAAGCCCTTGCAGCCAAAAGGTTTTTGAATGAAAATAGTGCTTGACTCAAATATTTTGTTCTCCGCCCTATTAAGGGAGTCTACTACGCGAAGAGTATTGCTTCTCATTGAGGATGAACTCTTTTTACCATATGCTGTTTTTGAGGAACTTGAAGAACATAAAGAAGAGTTATTAAAAAAATCTGGACTTTACGAGAAAGAGTTTAACGAGTTACTTTCCATGCTTTTGGGGAGAGTAAAAATAGTGCCCTTTACCGAGCTTGAGTCAAAAAAGAAAGAAGCGATTTTGATTGTTGAATCAATTGATCCGGATGATGCAATGTTCATTGCTGCTTGTCTTTCGCTTAATGCGGTGCTTTGGTCTGAAGATAAGGCGCTTAAATGCCAACGAAAAATACGGGTAATAAACACAAAGGAATTACTTTTGAAAACTGGTTTGATTTAGTTTTGTATTTGGTAGTCAACTTCTTCAGGAATTATTCCTTCCTTAATCATTAATTGTACTCTACGTTTATTCTTCTCAAGTTCCTTAGCAGGGTTTTCTCTTAGCCTTGAGGTGAATTGCTCAAATTGTTTCCAGTGGCTAACTCCCCCAATTTGTTGTGAATCAGCTCCTCGGAAATGGAGTGTTTTGTATTTTTTTGCGTTTGATTTGACAACAGGGATGCGTTCAAAAGGGCCATCAAAAACTGCGTAACTGTCAAGAACATTCTCTAGCGAGTGAAATACTAATGTGTGTACCTCTCCCTTAACTACTGTTTCAACATAATCATGTACTTCCCACTTCTTTCTCTCCGCGTTATAAAAAACTTCTCTTGCAAGCCAGGAAGGAACTTTTAACGAGTTAAGAAGTCCTATTGCGAGATTACATCTCTCAGAACAATGAAGGCACCCAATATGTTTTCTTCCCATGGCTGCTTGTTCAGCGCTTCGCTTAAAAAGCCGCTTCTTATCAACCCCAATTCTCCAATCAATTGGTATCTTCTTTAAAACGAGATCCGCAATTTGTTCAACTTTTAATTTAGCGCTCTCTGCTTTTATATTTCTGGACAAAGCAGAAACTTTTTCAAATACTCTCGTATTTCTTCGAAATCTCTGAATATCCGTACACGTAGGCTTTGGTCCAAATCTTGGAGGTCTCATAAGAAGAAGTTTCTTTGTTTGAAAATATAATTGTTTCCTTTTCACTTTTTCTTTCTCTTAATCGCTTCGGTTACAAAGAATAATTTCTCGAATGAAAATTCCTGTTCGAACTTGTGCCTCTCAAGTTCTTTTAGAACATCTTCATCAGTTTGCGGGCAAATCTTTAGTTCCTCGCAAACAGTTTTCTTTAAAGCATTCCAATCAGTGATAGCACAAACACTCCCCTCTTTTGTTCCCATTAAGTGCATTATGCGTTTGCAGAACTTTTCAGTAGGGGTGAGGTGTATTACTGGCGCAATAACCTCTTTCTCTTCTCTCCACCTTGAGAGCCCGAAGTCCTCTGGATAAGAAAACTTTCTAGCCACTTGTTTGGTCAGGAAAATATCTTTACCAATTGTTAGGAAAAACTTTTTCTCGTTGCTTGAAACACCTTTAGCCAAATCACTTAATTCAAGTTCATCAAGGAAGAGGGATTGTAAATCAAAATACGTTTTGGCAATCCTATTCATTGCGGTTATTCTCTCTTCCATTACCGCGCCCTCGTGCTTTTTTGATTTTGCGTTCTTCTCAAGAAGAGCAATTGAGGAAGCAAGTGAAGTAAGTACTTTTTCCAAATCCTTTTGTTTTGAGCAAAAATCGCTTAGTTCAGCGGAAACCATGTTACGAAGCATTTCCTGTTCTGAAGGAGAAAGAACTGACTTATCACCCGAAGCCATTTTCTCAAGCTCTTGTCCATACTTAATTTTAGTAATTATTTTCTGTCTTAGTGCTTCTTTTACAAAGAAAGTCACATTATCAAAGTCCTTAAACTTTCTTCCCGCGAATTTCTTTTCAATCAAAAGAATTCCTTTAAGATTCTGCTCTAAGTGAAGCGCGGAAGTAAGCATAATTGCGTGATACTTTGAGAGTTCCTCGCGCAAAAGGGAAAAATCATATTCAATTGGTTTAGCTTTCTCTTCACTAGGGCCAGAAGTAATGTCCAAATTAGCTTCGTCAGGTTCAGGAGGCGCTTCATGAAGCTCTTTTTTAACTTTAAGTTCAATTTTTGCAGGAGCGGCTTTCGCTTTTCCTTTCTTGCCTTTGCTCTTAACCTCAACTTCTTCCCCTTTTTTTCCTTCCGCGTTTTTCTCTGTCTCTTCCTCCATTTTTGGGAAGAATTTCTTCAAGTCCTTTGCGGTCTCAGGATATATGCGCTTAAAAAAACGCATAATTGAATCCAAATCATAAGGGACTTTTATTCGCTTAATATCCTCATTTCTTTCATACGCGGAACCTTGGAGTAAGAGGTCAGAGAGCGAGCCCTTATCCTCATGCAGGGATTTTCTATCAACGAAGTAAAGATCCCCATTCTTATCAGCGATTTTAATTATTGATTTAAAATAATTGGGTTCAATTTTCTCATCAGTTAAGAGGCGCGAGATTAATTCAGAGGGAACATAATAGTAAATCACGGCTTTTCGGTGATCCTTATATGAGCGAAGGAGCCTGCCGACTTTTTGCACAAACGCAGTCGGGTTATAGATTGGACTAGCAATTATTCCGTGCGAAGCGTAAGGAAAATCAATTCCCTCCCCAAGCGTACCAACAGAAATTAGCACATTAAATTTCCCTTCCGCGAATTGGGATTTTAAATCATTAAAGTGATTCTTGGTATTATACTTCTCCGATTTTGAGTGGTAAGAGTGCGAAACTTTTTCCGAAAAGCGCTCCGCAAGCATTTTGTTCAACAAATCAGCTTTTTTTATCCTGTTAACAAACACAAGTGTTTGGAGACTATTTTTTTTGCCAATATTAAAATTATCTTCAAGTATTCTAGTAATCCCGACAAAATCCGTGCTCTTTGAGGAGAACACATCAGGCTCCTCTTCTGGTTTTAATTCTTCAGCCCCCTCAAGCTCATCCTTCTTCATTTTCTTTTTTGTTGGCATACTCAATATTTTCTCAATATTATCCATGCCCTCATCAGGGAGAAAATCATCATACGCGCTCTCAACCAAGTCAACTGTTTGCTCTGCGCCATCAATTTTTTTGAACAACTGTTTATTCACGGAGTAGAAGACAATTTTGATTACAGGATCAAGAATTATTTTATCCGAGAGCGCCTGCGAGAAAGTATAAGTGTAAACAATTCCGCCCAGATTAAAATCCGCGCCCTTTCCTTTTTTCTTTGGAGTAGCAGAGAGACCAAGCTTGTATTTTATTGGTTCATTAGGGAATTTGTAATTCTCCGTTGTGTTATGCATCTCATCAACAATGAGGAACCATTCATGATTCTTCCACTTGCACTCATTAAAGAATTGTTTAATCTGGTGGAAAGTGGAAATAAATACTTTATAGTTTTGTATCTTATCCTGCGCGCAAACATATGCCCTTGATTCGTTATTACTTGAAACCTCATAGATTTCTTTGCGCAAAATATTTGAGTACTCATGTATTGTATCAATCCACTGCTGAATTAGTGTGAGTCTTGGGCAAACAATAAGCACTTTGAGGTTGGGGTTCTCCTCGAGTTTTTTTGTAATCATTTTCACGGCAAGAATTGTTTTACCAGCGCCCGGCACCGCCTGAATGATTCCTATTTTATGCTTCTCCCACGCCCCAATGGCTTCCACTTGCCAGCCCCTAAGCTCGGGCCCTTTGTAAAGACTACTCAACTAATACTCACCAAGAACAATTTTGTCTGGGGATAAAGTTAAAAGAATAGGTATTTTTGGTAAAGCACTTAGTTTTGGGGAATAGAGTGAGTATATGCGTGCAAAACTTGAGAAATTACACAATTTACAAACTTGGGTTAAGGCTTCCTTCCACAGTAAGACTTTTGGAGAGCGAAGGGAAAGTTCCAGTAATTATTTCAAGCAGAAAAAAAAGTAATAAATCTCATTGGATGTGGTGCAATAAAGACTATGCGAAAAGAACTTTGGCAAACCTACTCAGCGGATGCGAGAAGAAAAATGAAGGAATTTTACAGAGATGCGCTAAGGCAACAAAGAATAGCTGATGCAAACGGATTCTTTATTGAAGACCACTGCTTCAGACCAGTTGTGGGGGCAAACGGCAGAATAGAAGCACACATACTAAACTTTGACGGGGTATATGATTTAGCCGAACTACGCACTACAAGCACTAAGAAATATGGGGACGTGTTAAAACACGTGGAACATGAAATAGAAAAACTCCATTTGCTGCCACTGTAATTAACTCTCTCAAAAAATTAGTGCTTCCTTCTTCTTCCTGCTCAACTTCTTTAACTCAAGTTCTCTCCTCATTGCACCGAGCTGGGTGCTTTGGGCTTCGGAGTAAATTAGTTTAACTGGAAGCCTTACGCGCGTATACTTACTTGCGCTCCCCTCATTATGCTTTTTGAGGCGCTTATCCAAATCTTTTGTGTAACCGCAATAATAAGAGCCATCACTACACTCAAGGAAATAAACAAAGAAACTCATTACAATCAGGGAAGTATAGTTGGGGGAAGTATATATTTTGGTTGGGGTGGGCAAATTTTGGAAGTGAATCTAGGCTAAGCGTTCTGTAGAAATGATATATAAAGCTTAAATTTTCTCGCAAAAGTGGCAAGAATTAAACCCGATTTGTCAAAAAAAGGAAACCTAGTTTAAAAGCAAGTATGATTTCTACAGAACCCTGGTTGGGAAAAGGTTTAAGTAATCCCTAAGCGTTTCTTTGTTCGTGGAAACAAAAACTAATTCTGGTGTGGTTGCGGGGTCGACTACGAAAAAAGGATTTGATAACTCAAAATACCTCAAAGCCCAGCTCGCGGCAATTCGCGAAAGGGTTTCAAAGTTTGATAAGCTCTATCTTGAAATTGGGGGAAGACTTACGTTTGATGGGCACGCTTCACGAGTGCTCCCGGGGTATGAGCCAAAAAACAAAATGAAAATACTTAAGGCGCTTGGAAAAGAGATTGGGGTGCTTTACTGCATAAGCGCAATTGAACTTGAAAGAGAACTCACTTACAAGCGGAGCTGGAGTGATACAAAACTAAGCCTTGATGAACTCGCGATTAAGGAAACAAATGCTTTAGAAAAAGCAGGGGTGCATGTGGTGGGAATTGTTGCTACAAGGTTTTCTGGGCAAAAAAAGGTGCTCGCATTCAAGAAAAAACTTGCTCGCTTAGGAAGAAAGCTATACTTTACGCACACTATAGCCGGCTACCCAAATGAAATGAAGAAAGTGTTTGGGGAAAAGGGCTTTCTTGCACAGGAATTTATTCCTGCGGAGAAAAAAATTATTGGGGTTACTGGCGCGGGAGCGAACTCTGGAAAAATGTTTGTGTGCTTATCACAAGTGTATCAGGAAAGCAAGCGAGGAGTAAGCGCGGGGTATGCGAAACTTGAAACTTTTCCAATTTGGAATTTGCCAATCACTCACCCAGTGAACATTGCGTACGAAGCAGCGACAGCGGACATTGGGGACAAAATCATGATTGATGAGTGCCACAAAAAGGCTTACAACATAACAGCGATTAATTACAATCGCGATATTGAGAACTTCTACATACTAAAGAGAATTATTAAACGAATTGTTCCTGCGGAGAACTACATGCACTCGTACAACTCACCAACTGACATGGGAATGAATATGGCGAAGAAGGGGATAATTGGGGATTCTACATGCCGTGCTGCTGGAAGAGTAGAAGTAATGCGAAGGTATGAGTTCTATAAACATAACTTGAAAGGAAAAAATCGTGATGAAACTCTGGAACGAATGAAATTAATATTAAAAAAAGTTGGACTAGCGGAAGTGAGAGCGTGATTGGAAAAAAAAAACCGCGCCATTTACGCCGGAACACTTCATGCAAAAAATAAAAGCGAGGAATGCAAAAAGAAAAAAATCCTGGCGGAGATACTTGAAGAAACTTGCAATAGAAACCGCTGCGGTATCAGGAAAAGAGAAGTGGCGCAAACTTGGGGTTGTTTGGGATGATAGTCGAAATTATGCAAACCACTACTCTCCCTTCTTTAGTTTCGCGCTCTCAAAATTCCTGCGAACAAATGTGAGTGATATGGCGAGCGGGGTGACAAACCTTGTAAGGAAGCCAACAATACAAGTCCTTGAAGATGGGGTAGGAAGAGGGGCGTTCTTGACTGAGTTTAACGTAGTCGAGCGGGAAATCTGCGCCTTTTAAGGTGCGGATGAGAGCGAGCTAATTTTTCTTTTCTTGTGTTGTTT
>DYDN01000033.1 GCA_020717885.1 Candidatus Forterrea sp. | reverse complement strand
CCAAAGTGGAAACCACTTTGGACCAAACTGATGCAAAAAATCAGGCATCTTAGCTCGCTTGAGCAAAACTTTAACTTTCCTAACCAACTTACAATTCATCAGGAAACCACCTCAATTGGTTCTCCAAACCCCAATAACCTAAACACTATTGGGGCATAAAAAAGCCCCTTTACAAACAAAAACACGGACTTTCAACAAAGCCTGATATTACTCACATTCCTTTTTTGGAGGAAGCGCTTGGCGGGAAAGTTCCTGAACTTATTTGCTTTAGATATAACCCTGGCCCTTTGCGCGCAACCGCGGAAGGAAATGTTATTGGCTCCCCGCAGGATGCAAAGTATGGTTTAACAAAAGCACAGTTATTTGAAGCGTGTAAAATAATGAAGCAAAAGGGTGTAAAGCGTTTTGGTATTCATACAATGATTGCCTCAAATGATTTGAGAAAAGAATCTTTTGTTACGACTGCAGAGATGCTACTTGACCTCGTGGTTGGGATTTCAAATGAAGTTGGGGTTAAATTTGATTTTATTAATCTTGGCGGCGGAATTGGAATTCCATACAAACCCGAACAAGTGGAAGTTGATTTGGATTTTGTTGCGCGCGGAGTAAAGAAAGCGTATGAAGAGAAAATTATTGCTAATGGAATTGCCCAGCTAAAAATAGTAATGGAGAATGGAAGAATGGTTACGGGTCCATTTGATTATTTAATCACACGAGCGATTCATGAGAAGCACATTTACAAAGAGTATATTGGTGTTGACGCGTGTATGGCGAATTTGATGCGCCCTGCGCTTTATGGGGCTTATCACCATATTACCGTACTTGGAAAAGAAAATGCTCCAAATGACCACAAGTATGATGTGGTGGGGTCTTTGTGCGAGAATAATGATAAGTTCGCGATTGATAGGATGCTTCCTGAAATAAAAATGGGTGATTTGATTGCGATTCACAATGCGGGAGCACACGGCTTTGCGATGGGGTTCAATTATAATGGTAAATTACGCAGTGCGGAGCTATTACTTCGCGAGAATGGGAAAGTTGAACTGATTCGCAGAGCCGAAAACACAAATGATTACTTCGCAACTTACAATTTCCTTGGTGCCAAAATCAAGTTCTAATTCAATTAACCGGCGACCCCTAGGTATTGCCCTTAAAAATCCAACGGGTATTAACTTTGCCTATAGTTGGTGATACCTAATGCCTAAAAATATTGATTCTATTGTGATAAAAGAGCCTTTGAAGAAGCAATTTTTGACTCTTGAGTTTGAAGAGGGTGATTTGGTTCTTTCTTGTATAAAGCAGGGAATGCTTGAGAATAATATACGCGAAGCTGATGTTGTTGATGTTGATGGTTGTTTAGCTACTGCCTCAGTTAATGCGATGGAAGGGCATAAGTATAAAAAATTTGATTTTGCTAATACAAAAATTATGAGGGCGAGCGGTCACTTTAAGATTGGCGGTGGGGATATGTGGGGTTCACTAAATGTTTTCACCGAAGGGAGAAAACCAATTTCAGGAACATTACTAAAGGCAACTGCAAGTACCGGTTTTAAGCTCAAACTTTCCTTTTTGCCTTGAACTTTTTTCTTTCAATTGCGCGTTTTTTTTATTGCGCTTATCTCTTTTTCCTTCTTCTTTCTCTTGCGCGCTTCTTAATTATATTAATTTCTTTTTCCGCGAGTTCCTCAACTTT
Source organism: Candidatus Forterrea sp. (assembly GCA_020717885.1). Lineage (GTDB taxonomy): Archaea > Iainarchaeota > Iainarchaeia > Iainarchaeales > JAAZKV01 > JAAZKV01. Next base: position 7,774 of record DYDN01000033.1, on the reverse strand, counting down.
CTTCATTTCACTAATTGCGGCGCGTTCAGCTTTAGTTAATCCCCTGATTGTTGCGCCTTCCACTCGTTTTACTCCATTAATTGTCGCGCTCTCAGCGTTTGAGAGAAGGGGCACTACGTGAGAGAGTAGTGGTTGAGTAATTGGCGCAAGTGTTAGCATGCTTATTACAACTTTCTCTGTGCGTATTCTTCCCGCGTGATGAATTTCTTTGATTTTATTTCTCATTAATATGTGCACAATTATTCTATACACCACCGCGATTAAGCATATCACGTAGAATGTGTCTGTTAAGATTGAAATGTTAATTGTGAATAAGAGTAAGTACCCTGCAAATATTGTTCCTGCAAATGTCGCCGTCCCAAAGAGCGCGGCTTGGTAGGAAGCGTACTTAATTATTTTTTCATCAGTGAATGCTTCGTAAATGAAATTTGCTAGGCCCATAGTGAAGCCTGAGAGTATTATTCCGTTTAATAGTTCAAGCGGGATAATCCACACAGGGTCGCGTATAAATATTAGCGCAAGCGGGTGGAGTATTGTGAGGAGAGTTGTTGCGCGTATTAATTTCACATACCCAAATTTATCAATTACTTTTCCCCAGTACGGCATTGCGAGGATTGAGGAGAGCGTGGAGGCCGCAATTATTAGAGTGTACAAAAAGTAGTTATCCGTTAGCCCAAGAGTTTTGAGCAAATAAATTGAGAGGAACGGTCCCACAGTTGCGAGGCTGAGGTTCATCAGCATTCCAAGCAGAACTACGTGCCCAAAATTGTTTTTTCTCATCTGCCCCACAAAGTGGAAAAAACTTATTTTTTCTTTCGGAACTTTCATTTCAGGTTCCTCTATTTTTGTGAAATAAAAAGCAGAGATTGTTCTTCCAACAAAAGAGAGCGCGAATATTCCGCAGAACGCGTAGAGAAGCAGTGATGGGTCAAAGAGTTGTAACCATAATCCGGCAAGAAGCATCACAGCAAATACTACTGCTCCGGCAAGCGCGTTTCTTACTCCAAAGTACTCTCCAAGAATTTCTTTTGGGGTAATACTCCTCATCCAGCTCTGCCATAGGGGGCCGCAAATCGAGCCAACCGCAGTGCCCGCAGTAGTAATTATTACAAGCCAAAGTACTTGATTACTTGGGAAAATAAATGGGATTAGCGCGATGAGTAGCCAACTCAGCGCCTGAAGAATTACAGTAAAAAGTATTGCTTTTTTTCTTTTCTTATAAATATCAAGGAATTTCATTGCGCCTAATTGTATCCAAGCGGCAAATAGCGCGGGTACTGCAGTAAGAAAACCAACCTCAAGACTATTTGCTCCAAGAAATATGGCAAAAGGAACAACAAAGGTCATTGCCCCTCCAACCATTACTGCGTTAAACATTCCCTCAATAATTGATTCTCGTAGCGCTTTTGGGTACTCATTAATTCTATCAAAAAACATGTTATTTCCTTCTAGTGTGCCTATATTAACTTCCTTTACCAAATAACTTTCCTTCCTTTTTAATCCTTTCAGCCCCGCTTTTTTTTGGGCAAAAGCAGTCTTTTTAATTCTTCCACCGCAGTTTTCTTTTAATGAGCAAGAGCTAAGCTTTTGCAGTTTTGCAGGTCGAGCGTAACAATGTAAACGCGTAGAGCGTTTACCCAGCCCCGAAGCGGCTGAACGCTTCTGCTGAGGTGGCAGAGTGGTCAAATGCGGCGGATTGCTAATCCGTTTCCCGAAAGGGAGCACGAGTTCAAATCTCGTCCTCAGCGTTAGTAGTTTTAACTATATTTTAAGACGTGAGATTCACAAAATGTTTGTGACTCAAACTACGTATGGTTCAGTACAAGAAAGATTCTTTAGTTGCTGATGATATTCATAATTTGAAAGCTAAGTTTCAAAATCTTGCTGAAAAAGTTAACGAGAGAAGTTCAAAGAATAAATTGGATGCTACTTTAAAGAAATTCTGTGAACTCCAGAAATAGCTTGCTGAAAATCGAATTAAACAGAGCTCTTCTGCTAAAAGGAGTTTAGAAGAAGCCATTCATTTTATTGATTTTCTAAAAGAAGAGAACATTAGTTCTACAAACCTTGATTCTATTGAATTCGAAAAAGTTTTAGCCAAATATTGGTCTTTTCAAGTAAAAAGAAATTCATTCAGAAGAACTGGTGCTAATGAGATTACTACTTCTGGAGAGAAATTATCCCGCCTTGGGGTAGATAAGATTAGACAACAATTACAATTATTCTTAAAGTTCTGTTTGTTTGAAAGCGAAGGACTAGACGTTCAAGCATTTAAATCAAACAAAGTTGCCCTTCCACTAAGAATAACCTCAAGAATAGAAAACCCTTTCCAAAACCAATCAGAAGTAAACGAAGAACAACAAATGACTCTTGCTGACCTAAAAACATTTTGTGATTGGTTGGAAAAGAAACCAGGGTACATAAATCAACTACTATTAACCTTCGTTGTTTTTTTATCTGAGACAGGAACTAGGTTTAGTGAAGCAACCACACTAAAGATATCAGACCTTACCCCAAAGGATGGGGTGCTGATTTGCGAACTAAGAGCATCAAAAACAAAACTAAGACCAGTGATTTTATTCTACTCAAAGCCATACATAAAAAATTGGATGGGCACACACCCTGAAAAAAATAATCCTCAAAGCCTTCTCTTTTGTGAAAAAAAGGGCGGAAGCGTAAGTTACTCAAACCTCCTAAAAATCCTTAAACAAAGAATAGGGGAATACAAAGTAGAAACCGGAATAAAATTATTGTGGCCTGAACATAAAAGATTTCACTGGTTGCGCCACTTAATGGCAACCCGAACAGCAAACTGGCCAAGACAACTACAAGAATTCTACTTAGGCTGGGAAATAAGCGGAAGACTAGGCTCCTATTTTGAAGGCAGAGACCCAAGCGTCATAGAAAAACTAAAAACCCATTACCTAGAAATGCTAAAACAAGAAAAAAACCCTTTCTTGGCAAGAATACACCCCAATTGGCTTGAAGAAAAAGAACAAATCAATAAAGCTAAAGTTGAGGATGAACTTACGGTGAAAATTAAAGAAATAATGGCAAAAGAACTAATGAAGATGGAAAAGTAGTTGTGATTTATATCATTATTTGATAAAAAATATGTAATTATAATACAAAATATGGCGTTTTAAAAAGTGCTACTTTATAGCACTTTTCAGAACATGAAGAAAGGTTAATAAACAGGTTTGTTAGGTGTATTAATATGAAGAAGATAATTATCATTTTTGAGAAGCTACTTAACTCAAAAAAGAAAATAATGCACAAAAGCGAAATCATAGAAAACATAAAAGAGTACAACAAAAAACTAAAGCAATCCTTAAGTGCCAAAGACACACTAAAATACCTGTCCCGTCTGAATTACATAAAAAGAATATTTTCAGAATACTATTACATTAATTCCTTTGACGAAAGAAACCGAAAAATCTGCTTCTATGAAGACAAAGAACTTTTATTCATGGCCCTTAATGAACTGCAAATAAAGTGGTATGTAGGCCTCGATTCAGCCCTATACCTTTCCGGAATAACTTGGCAGCTGCCAAACACACTAAGCATCATAAATACCAAATTTAGCGGACTAAAAAAAGTTGTGGGGTTAAAAGTAAAGTTTTACAAGGCCAAAGACAAATTAATATTTGGGCTGAACAAACTAAAAACAAAAAACAACATTACCTACTCTTACTCCCCGCCAACAAAAACCTACTTGGACAAGGTTTACCTAAGGCTCAGCAAAAAATTGATTCGAACTAAAGAAACAAAAACCTACTTGGGGGCGTATCCAAAATGGATTGGTCTAAAATAAATATTCAAAAGTATGTTTCTGAAGTAAAATCAAAACTTGCCCTGGATGTTTCTGATGAAATAATTTCAAAGGACTTGCTTCTCACCTTGATTTTGGCAGAATTTGAAAAAGAAAAAGGAGTTTTTACCGAACTCATATTCAAAGGCGGAACCCTTCTGTCAAGAAATTACCTTCAATATCATCGGTTTTCAGAAGACTTGGATTTTGTTTACAAAGAATCCGGAATATTACACAAGCTCTCCCGAAAACAAAGAGAGCGAAAAATAAAAGTTTTTATTGACACGTTTACCCAACAACTAAAAAAAGTAGCTGACTCGGTAGGATTGGATTTCAGTACAAACAGGTCCGACACAAAATACTGCTCAATCCTTCACGGCAGAACAGTTTACACATTCAGAATGTTCTATGCCCCTCAGAGGTATATCAAAGTTGAAATAAATTTTGTGGAAAAATTAATTAACAAACCCAAGGAAATGCAAATAAAAACAATAATCGACTTCTTCGATTCAAAAGAATTATTATTCGTGCTTGGCTTAACCCAAAGCAACTTCAAAGTCCTAAGCTACACCATTGACGAAATAATACTAGAAAAGTATCGTGCACTGCTAACAAGAAAAACGCTAATGGAAAGAGACCTATTTGACCTATACCTAATATCAAACTCATTAAGAGTGAACACAAAAGAAGTCGTAGAAAAAATCGAATCTTCATCACTCATCAAAAGAGAATTAGCCAAAAATATCCAAGAAAAATTAACGCTCTTAAAAGAGGATAAATTCTTTACAAGCAACGAAAAAATAGCCGACCTCGCAATAACAAAATACGACCCAAAAGAATTCGACAAGTTTAAAACAAAAATAAAACCAATCCTTATGGAGATATCCGAGTTATTCTTCAAGTCTCTAAAAAAATAGACTGCTTTTTTTAGCCCTGCAAAGTCCTAAAAAAATATTAACACAAAGGCAAGTTCTTTAAAATTTGATAAGGGTGAATGTCGAATTAACTTAATGGGCAAAACAGGTTCAAGAAGGGTCTTGATTCTTGAAAGTGTAAGAGACCTCCAAAATTACTTAAAAACAAGAAATGCAAAATCTCCATATGAATATGTATTTCTAAATGAGGGTGTAAGGAACAAAGGTAAACAAATAACTTATGGGTGCATAGCCCAATTGATAGGCAGGTCAATGCAAAGAACGACCATAAAGAAAAATGTGCATGCCCACTTATTCAGACACTCAAGGGCAACATACCTTGCTTCAAAAGGACTAAATGAAGCCCAACTGTGCATGATATTTGGTTGGATAATTGGTTCAAAACAAACCCGAACATATATTCACTTAAGTGGAGCACAAGTTGAGAGTGCTTACAAAGGGCTCTATGGAATACAAAAACCTGAAGAGCACAAACAAGACCTAATCAAATGTCAAGTATGTAACGAAATGAATCCAGCAACAAACGGTTCCTATCAAAATTGTTATAATCCACTAACAATACAAGGTGCATTAAAAATAAAGCAAGAAAAAGACCTTATTCAGTTTGATAGGGACATAAGCCAAAAGGTATTTGCGCAAACATTCAAATTAATTGCAGAACAAAAACTAACCCCTGAACAAGCACAACAGGAAGCAATTCGTATAATAGCAAAGCAACAATCAGAAGCCCAAGTCACTGCCGGCAAACCGCAAGGATGAAATTGGCAAGAAGGATTATAGTATTTTATAGAATACAACTTTTGCTTATTATTGCATGTTATATAATACGATTTTGGAACGTTTTTGGTGATTGTGATGAATAAAGATGAAGTGATTAAGAAAATAGGGGAGAAAAACTGGAGGCGGTTTATGTATTTTATGCGCGGGCAAACCTGTGGAATAAATCCTGACGGGAGTATTGACTATTATGATTGTGATGTCGAGAACTTTTTAAGAAAACCAAAGAACAGATTCTTTGACTAAGAAGAGGCTAATTTTTTGCCTTTTCTTAGTTTTTCTTTTTCTTCTTTAAGATTAAAGTGTTTGGACAGGTATTGCATTACTTCTTGGAATGAAATGTCTTCTGCGAGTAGAGGTGCTAAGTCTTGGTTCCATCTGTTATAAATGGTATTAGCGTTGTGAAACATTTTTAGTATGCTTGGATCGGTTCCTGAAAGTATGCATTTTTTGCGTACGAGCTCCATGTTTATGGGAAGTTTGCGTTTGATTATTTGGTAAATATCATAGTGGTCTCTGGGTTTGTTTCTTCCTATTGCAGCTGAGACTTTCTCTGCAATCATTTCTTTTTGGGATAAGCAAGTAAAATCAAATTGTGGAATGTTTGGGTAAAAGTGCTTTAACTGATACTTTTTCGGTTCTGTTAAAAGTTTTGCTCTTTCGTTCAAATCAATAAGCACAATTCCTTTGCCTAGCATTGAGTTGTATGAAACTACAATTCTTGTAAATTGTGAAACGTCTTTATCCCGGGTTATTTGGTCAAACAGATTTGATTCTTTAAGAATTTTGAAAATTTCTTTTTTTACTTCCTGTAAATCTCGTGTAAGAGTGAAATCAATATCTTCACTTAATCTTGAATAATCAAGGAATGTTTTTTGGAGAGCTGTCCCACCTTTGAAGACTAAGCCTTTCGTGTCTTTTAATAGGTAAAGTATTCGTGTTAGGTAATAATCTTTCACTAGTATTTGCTGGTTAAAACCAGTGTCAGCAACTATTTGCATTAACTCGTCTTCTAGAAGTTCTTTGATTTCAACCATTCTTTTGCCTCCTTTTTATCGAGAATTTTAAATGCGTGGTCTTTGACTTTTTGTGTAACTGCATTATCAATCCTTTTTTTAGTGGTTTTTCTGAAAATAAAATTGTTGGAAAGGATTTTCATTGTGCCGTTTCTTTTGTTTGTGTATATTTCCATTTTCATTGGAATTTGTTCGGTAAGCCTCCAGTAATTAGCTGCGGCCCATCCCCCAATGTAATAGCTTTTCCCATTGCATATTTCGTCAGCTATAATGAATGGATTATCGCTCCATTTTCCTGTTTGTGCTTTTATTGGTACAAGGTAATACTTGTTTTTGTTAAGTTTAATTATTCTTTTTTTTGAGATGAGCCGGTGTATAGCATAATTGAGTTTATTTTGTTTCTGAAAATGCTTTGCTATATCTTCTCTTGTAAAATAATACATATGATTAAACTCGAGTCCGGAAATGATTCTAACTTCTCTTTCCGAAAGCGATTTGATGTTATCACTTATTGTTGACATAATCAATAATTAGTGATAATGGTTATTTAAACATATTGGTGACTGAATTTTACCCCCTATCTGTGATAATTGCTTTTTGGTCGTCCAAATCAATAATCACTAGTTGATGGTTGTTTTCTTTGTTTAACCCAAATGTAATAGAGTATCTTTTATCAGGGCAATACTTTTCCCCAATATACAGTTTTGGTACATTAATTAAGTAATAGTAATCGCGTGTTCCTTTTCCCTTTAAACGTAACTTGCTATATGTTTTCAGATTTTCCTGACAAGCAAACAAGAACTTTTCTGCAATTAAGTTAATGTTAATGGATTCTTTTTCTTCCATGTTGGCACCTCAATCGTTGTTTTTGATTCTTCAAATTCATGTAAAACAATCTCCTGCTCTAATGGTAACTCAGTCCCTAGTCTCTTTAATTCTTTTAATACATCTGCGCAAATTTGTGAAATCATTTCTTCACCTTATGGATTCTCTTGCTGTTTGGGTTGCTTATAAATATTGTCTCTCATGAGGCTTTGTTGAAAGTCCGTGTTTTTGTTTGTAAAGGGGCTTTTTTATGCCCCAATAGTGTTTAGGTTATTGGGGTTTGGAGAACCAATTGAGGTGGTTTCCTGATGAATTGTAAGTTGGTTAGGAAAGTTAAAGTTTTGCTCAAGCGAGCTAAGATGCCTGATTTTTTGCATCAGTTTGGTCCAAAGTGGTTTCCACTTTGGATG
>DYDN01000032.1 GCA_020717885.1 Candidatus Forterrea sp. | reverse complement strand
CCAAACAATGAAAAAACAAAACCCACAACAAACAGAATAATGCAACACAGCACAAACAATTACATTTTACACATAAATATATTCAGTTGGGCTGTAAGATTAATGTTAATTGGATTAATACCAATAGGACAATTAGACAACTTGACAAATGTCTTTAACTTGTTAATTCTATTCACTCCAATTATAGCCGGACTAATTACCTTTTTTGTTTTAAGGAAGATAAAAAAATTTGAATTTATGCACGCGGCAAAATATGCAAATCTTATTTGTTTAATTGGATATTTTGCGATAGTACTTCTTGTTTTGCTGACAATATATAGCGGAATATGTACAAATTGCACTACAAACTAAGAACAATATAGTTAGCCCTAAGGAAAAAGACTATTCCATTAGGAAAATCCCTTTTTATGGCTACATAACCCACCCTGAATTTTCAAAGAATCCTAATTAACACAAAATATAAGACATTTCTAACCTTTGTGAGAAATAAAAAAAAGAGTTTCAAGGTAAAGGTTTGCGTTTTGGATTCATATAACGTAATTGCACTATTCGCCCCCTTATCAATTGTTTCACCCTGGCGCTACGCTCTGGCGCCCCTTCACCCACATAGTTTTGGATAGATCTCAACGGATCTTTTGGTCCGGATTTTGCCACGGTTCTAATGAATTGTAACTTTCTTGTATTAGATGGAAATAGAGGTACAAAAAAGGAACTAATGACACTTCTTACTCTCAAGGCATTTCTTTGTGCTTTCTTTTGGCTCGGGACAGGCATAAACAAATTATTTCGCCCTGATACAAAAGGCTTTCTTTATACATAACAAAAAGTTCATCTTTTCTTTAGCACACCAGATGCATGCAATCTCTTCCTAGCCGCACATAACTTGTCAGCAGCCATACTTGCGCCAATATATTCTCTTTTAACAAGGAAATCTTGCCCGTGATAAGTCCTTCATAAAAGCATCAAGAATTGCCTTTTTGCGGCGTATCTTTTACTTGCCTTGATTGCTTTGCGCCTTAAGCTATTAGACAAAGAAACACCAATAAATTAACATCATTCTCCAATTTAAATCTTTGTCCGTTTTAGATCCACTTTGCGCCACCCCACGGTGCCGTGCTTCCACTACTAACTTATTGGGGGCACTTTTTCATTTTTCCCCATATTTTGTGAAGGAAACTTGCAGGATAAGAACAATTATATAGGTTCCCGTGGTTAAAAAGGGTTGATTTATGCCACTTTTGGACCACTTTCAAAAGAGGTTGGCGAGTCAAAATGCCCTAAACAGCCAAAATGAAGCATTATAATGAATTCTTACGTCAGTTGACGTGTGAAAAATAGGGGCTACGTCACTTCAAAGTGACTTCAACTTTCTGGGTTGGCCTATTGTTGCCGCGCTTAGAGACTAACCAAGCCCCATCGGTGAAGAGTGAGGATTCATTGTTATGTATTAGTTGGCTTTGGTTTGGATCAAAATGAGCTACCTGATGAACTGGTTTTGAATCCAAAACAGTTTGCATGGTCTAATCCAAGAAGGCACAATGCTAATCTACAAAAAAACCATAACCCCCATTGAAGGAAGCAACTATTATTGTAAAGTAAAAACTATTTTTGATGAAAATGAAACACTAGCAGGCAAATATAACATACTTAATGAGATTAAAGATGAACAAGAATCAAAAGGCAAATCTGCAAAGAAATAGCCCCCCCAGAAAACCTTTTATTCCAGTTTTACCTATTTCAAGCATGGGTCACATTCATGGCGGTGGGGGAAATAATTGTGTAATCTTTCATAAGGAAAAGTGAGAACAAATCATTTTTTACTTCTGATGGAGGGGAAAAAGTGGCCAACAAAAAGCGTTTTACATTTCATAAAGCTCTTTCATTTTTTCTTTTACTTCATTTAATTTGTTTTGAGTTACTTGGTCAGCAATCGCATAAATGTTTTGTGTTGAGATCGTCATTGGAAAATCGACCATTATTGCGCTTTCCTTTTTTAGTTCTTTGTTAATAGTGTGTTCGTTTGTGAGAGGGACATCATAATGAGTATTTCCAGGATTTGAGGTTACTTTTAGGATCACTAAATCTTCTGCCATCTTGTTAAATTTTGTATTGCTTATGACTAGCGCCAGTCTTCTTTTTGCCCCAGTTTGTTCAGCGAATAGCACATCCGCGACCACGAGCGCACCTTGTTCAATAATTAATGAGTTCATTCGCTTCATCCCAATTCTCCAATGCATGCCTTAGGCCGGCTTTTTGCCACTCTTTTTTCTCTGCTTCTAGTTCTTTTAGCTTGCTTGCAAAAGCCACCCTCGCAATCTCAGTCCACTTGATTTCAGAATGTTTCTTCATGCGTAAATGCATTTCATCAGGAATGGCTAAAGTCATATTCACCACAACAATCACCCCGTTATACTTATTTAAGTATAATAAGGTTTTTTAATTAATGCCTTCGTTTTCTTGGCAAGGATTTTGTTTTCTTTGACTTTTCATAATCCGCAATCAAATCATAACCTGATTCAATAAAACCCTCTGGATACACATAAACGCTTTGCCCTTTAATCCCGGCAAAAGAACTAACAACATTATCGATTGTTTCGTCAATTGAAGCATAACCTTCTTTTCGCATTATCCCTCTAATTGAGTCCAAATCTTTTTTCTTAAAATTAACTTTTATTTTCACGGTTTTGCTAAACTCCTTCAAGACAAAACCATCCTTTTTAGGAAGAATTTTAGCACACATGAATGGCTTGAGATTATAAAGTTTCATTACCATTGAAGGTAATGTAATAAAATGTTTCCAATTAACTTGCTCAACAACCACTTGCTCCACAAGAACCACCCAAACAAACCGCTTTTTGGAATTTAAAAACGCTTTGGAAGTGCCGTGCCGACTAAACCTTCTTTTCGTAGCAATTATATTCACTAGGCATGTATTGGAGCATTTTTATTATTCCAGCGTGTTTGTACCCTAATTTTTGATAGAATCTATTTGAGGCTTTGTTTGTGGCATAAGTATCAAGGCGTATGCACTTTGAACCATCTTTTTTTGCGAGTTCCTCCGCACATTTCATTATAGTTCCTGCGCGATTCCTTTTCCTTGGTGCTTTGGGGAAACTGCGAGCCGGTGAACAATTAAGGGGTTTGAATCATTAATTTCCCACTTCACGTTCTTGTATTGCTCATCAGGGGAGTGATTAAGTAGAACCCCCCCAACGATTTCATTAGTCTCAAGAATAACAAAGTGATTCCCAGAAGTTATTCCTTTGAGAATGGTTTCCTTTGAGGGGTAATGGGAAGACCACTGCTCAAGTCCCCGAGCGCCCATATCCACCTTGCACTCATTCACAATAGAGACGATTGAATCAAAATCATTTAATGTCGCGGGCGGGTTACTTCGAATTCTACGCGTGCAATTGCTCTTCTTGAGAAGAACGCAAAATCAAAGAAACACGAGGGCACTGTGATGGACGAAAGAATTACTGCAATGAATAGAATAGCAAAAACGTATTTTGATTTACACTCCCTCCTCCTTGATGAGCTTGAGTTAAGTGATTTGGCTAAAGGTGTTTCAAGTAATGAAAAGAAGTTCTTCCTAACAATTGGCAAAAATATTTTCCTAACAAAGCAAGTTGCAAGAGAAGTTTTTTATAACGCAGAGAGAAAGAAGTGGGAAGTACATGATTATGTTGAAACAGTAGTTAAGGGAGAGGTACACACATTAGTATTTCACTCGCTAGAGAATGTTCTTGACAGTTACGCAGTTTTTGATGGCCCTTTTGAACGCATCCCTGTTGTCAAATCAAACGCAAAAAAATACAAAACACTCCATTTCCGAGGAGCTGATTCACAACAAATTGGGGGAGTTAGCCACTGGAAACAATTTGAGCAATTCACCTCAAGGCTAAGAGAAAACCCTGCTAAGGAACTTGAGAAGAATAAACGTAGAGTACAATTAATGATTAAGGAAGGAATAATTCCTAAAGAAGTTGACTACCAAATACAAAACTAAGCGAAGGAATAACTAGTTACCCATAGCATGAAAATCAATTATATTCATACTTCACAACAAAAAAATCATAACTCTCACGATGAACCACCCCGACAGTGGAACTAAAATTCAAATCTGACTCCAAAAGAGTGGGCGTTCCTAAAAAAAGTGTCCAGCAATCTGCGTCTTTTACCTTCGTCACTCGTCGTCTTTTGGATTACTTTTTTAAACCCAGAATTCCGCTTGTTGTTTATGTTTAAATATTTGAAAGCTCTTTGTTTTGCCATGATTAGGGGCGGTTTTGGCGGGGCAAGGACTCAAACAGGGCTAAGGTTTGAGGAACGCGTTGATATGAGCACCTTGTTCAAGAAGCTTAAAGGTTATTCTGTCCAGGGCGAGAAAGTTCTCTTTAATGGCAAATTAGTGGCAGAGCTTTACAAGAAACATGGGTTTTACAAAAAATTCTTGCAACCAAAGGGAATTGAGTGGAGTGATGTTCTTTCAAAGCAATTATTGCCCGACCAAGTGATTTTTGTTGTGAACACTAACACAATTTACATTGTTGAGATAAAGTTCCAGAAAGTTGAGGGTTCGGTTGATGAGAAACTCCAAACCTGTGACTTCAAAAAAACCCATTATGAAAAACTAGTTGAACCACTGAAACTCAAAGTAGAATACGCATATGTTTTGAACGATTGGTTTAAAGATAAGCGATACAACGACACACTTAGTTATGTAAAATCAGGTTCATGCTATTATTTTTTCAACGAGCTTCCCTTGAGTTTTTTGGGTTTGCCCACTAAGTAAATTGTAGTTTGTAACTATTACTTCCTTTACTTTTCCCCTTCCTTCTGCTTTGCAGTTAATCATTCTTGTCGCATTAACCACATTTACCTCAAATCCTTTGTACAAATCGAGTATTAGCGGCGAATAGGAATTACTTAGCATCACAAAACACCCTTTGTTAGTTAATCTTTCAACTAATCTTGCGAGCCTCTCTTGATCTAGTTCAGTAAAGCTATCCTTAGTGTAACTCGTAAAATTAGCTGTTTTGCTTACTGGGTGATAGGGCGGATCAAAATAAACCAAATCGCCTTTTTTCGCAGAAGCAGTCGCCATTTCAAAATCAACGCAAGTTAATTCATCCCTCTGCAAAGCATCACTTACTGCCAAAATGTTTTCTTCATCAAGGATTCTTGGATTTGTGTATTTCCCAAAAGGAACATTAAACCCGCCGCTTGAATTAACCCTATACAAACCATTGAACGCGGTTTTATTCAAATAAATAAATCTCGCAGTTGCTTTTACCAAATTAGTTGACTTCTCTGCCCTTATCTTGAGAAAAGTTTCCTTATCATTCTTGTATTTCCCACTACCCAACTCAACAATTAACTCAGTTGGTTTCTCTTTAATTGTCTTGTAAGCCTGAACTAGCGGCGCGCTAACGTCATTCAAATAAGCGTGCTTAATTCTTCCTAAAAGTGAGAGTTTGAAAAATAAAGCTCCTCCGCCCAAAAAAGGCTCATAATAATTATTGAACTCTTCCGGCAAGTGCTTAACTAGTTGTTCAATTAATTGCCTCTTTCCTCCAGCCCACTTAACAAAAGGTTTTGCTTCCATACTAGTCACACTAAGATAGCGCAGTTGGTATTTAAACACTTTTTGGAAGTGAAATGCCGACCTAAGGCGCTTACGAACTAATCCATCCAAATTAATTTCTTTATTCTGCTCCCTTTCTTTGATTTTTCAAGAACACCTTTCTTTTTATTCCAGCGCAATTTTTCCAAAACTTTTATCTTATGTCCCTTCAATTTTTTACTATTTTCCTGCTCGGTTCTAGCTTTGCCTTTTTTATAATTCCAACCCAATTCATTCATCTTCCCATCAGCCAAAAGAATCACCAAAACAAACCAATTTTTGTTCTATAAAAACGCTCCGCAAGTAAAATGCCGGTGGCGAAAGCAACCCCTAGGAAATTTAGTTTTCTCAAAACACCCCTTCAATCATTATTTTTAATACAATCCAAATGAATTATTTGTATGTTTCGCTTCATGCTTGCTCCAATGGAAGAGCATACTGATTCCGCTTTTCGCAGGCTTTGTTTTAATCACGGCGCGGATTTGACTTTCACCGAGATGGCTAAAATTGACGGGCTTGCAAGGAATAACAAGCCAACCATGAGTAAAACTCTCCGTCTTGATAATACCCCGACCCAAATTCAAATACTCCCGGGCAAAGATGAGATGCTTGAAAAATATTTAAAGAATTTTAAGCCAAGCGAGGGGTTTATGGGTTTTAATTTTAATTTTGGCTGCCCCGCACCGGAAGTACAAAAGGTTGGCAGAGGGTGCGCCATGGTGAAGCGAGTAACCAAGGCAAATCGCCTAATCTCAATTGTGAGAAAATACAATTACCCTGTTTCGCTCAAGATTCGCCTTGGGGCTAGTGCGTTTGAGAAAAAGGTTAAAGTGCATATGAATCTAATTAATGGCACGAACCCTGACTTTTTTATTGTGCACGCAAGAACCGGAGAGGAAACTTATGAGGATAAACCTGATTACTCTATTTTTGAGGAATGTGTTGCTGGTGGAAAAGAGATTATTGCGAATGGGGATATTGAGTCTTTGCAGGCACTTCAAGAAGTAAAAAAGACGGGTGTGAAGGGTGTGATGATTGGGAGGGGGGCTTGCCGCAACCCGGCGATATTTGATTTACTAAAAGGAAACAAAGTTCCTTCTTTTGAGGAATTGAAGAAGGAGTATTCTTCCCTCGCGGAAAAGTATAGTTCTACCCCCAGCCACAAAAAGAATGTTCTAATGAGAATCGGCCAGAGTTTTACTCCGAGTTACTTGGAGAATAAGATGTAATCCAAGAATTAAACTACCAGCGAATTAAACTATTTCTTCCCAATAACTATTTGCATTCCAAAAGCAATTCCCCAAATGAGGAGCGGATAAACAATTATTCTTTCCAAAAAGCCCGAACCCACCCCAAAGGTTATGTTGAAGTGGTAAAGTGTTGAGGCAAGGATTGAGATTAATCCAAGGACAACAAATAAATAACTAAAAGGTTTTTTTGAGTACCAAAATGAGCCAATGCAAATTATTGGGCCAAGAGCAAAAGTAAGTATTGCCGCGGTAACATGAAGCGCTCCAATATTAGTTGGAAATACCCCAACGCACATAATTGCAACCCCAAAAAGAACCAGTGCAATAAAAGGAAGTAATTTTTTGCTTGACTTTAGAATAAGGAACGCTAATAGGGGTACTATTACCCCTGTGAGGATGATTGAGAAGTTAAATGCTAAAGCAGTACTCCCAACACCTAAATCACTAATCACGTTCTTTGCCCTGTCAAACCCCGGGAGAATTGATTCCAAGTAAAGCATTACGAGAAGGAATTGCACGGAAGCAAAGATGCACAAGAAACCTGTTATTTTTCCCAATTTAGTCATAAATATTCTCTCTCATCCCAATCTTAAGTATTAGGATCAGTAGTTGATTATTCTCAATTTTCATTAGTATTCGCCAATCTCCCGCGCGGGCACGAAAGTAATTAGTCCCGATAACTTTGGTTACATGAGAATAAGGGTTAATTCTGCACCGCTCAATGACCGAGATTATTCTCTCACTTATATGCTTGTCTAATCTTTCAAGTTGTTTATCGGCTTCTTTTGAGTAGATGATTTGGTAAACCATGCCCTCATGCACCCCTCAAAGACCCAGCTTTTTCTTAAGTTCTTCATGAGTAATGAACTTGCCTGCTTTTATTTCAGCTTCTGCCTGCAAAAGTTCTCTTTTCGTTTCTTCATTAAGTTCCATTGTGTCCTCAAGAAGATCCCAAATGACTTCCTCATAGGATTCCGCGGCAACCATTTTTCTCTTCTCAAGAGTTTTCTTTAGTTCAGCACTAACCTGAATACTAGTAGCATTAACCATAGTAACATATAGCCCGCCATAGTTTATTAACTTTTTGTTTGGGCCAGAAGGACTATTTTTTAGGAACATAAAAGAAAAGGAAGTTTGAGAATTTAAAAACGCTTTGTAAGTGAATTGCCGACTAAAAGAAACACGGCCAAAAATTATTTTTTTGCACACCCCAATATATACTCTTGCTATTGTATATTGTTTATGGTTACTTCTAAAAAACAACAAAAATCAAATCTTGCTGATATTAATAAGGCACGTGATAATGCCCGCGAACAGCAGTGGCTTAGGGCAAATAGAACTTCAATGGATCAGAACATTATGGATGCGGGTAGGCAGAAGGCTGATGGGCCAAAGCCAACCCAAAAGAAGGCATAAGACTCCTAAAGGAATTAAGTTCAACTAAAAAAAAGCTATTTACTTGAATTCATTTAGGGGGCATTGATTCTGAGCAAACAAAGCTTCCTTTTAATGACCCATCAGGCCATGCCCCAGTATCAAGGTTTGCTATAACAAATGGCTCATTTTTTGGGCAACTATTTGGAATGAATCCACATACTTGTGGTGGAGGATTATTGTAATCCCATGCTGCACCTTGTGAAACATAATTGCATCCAAAATGATATCCCCACGGAGCGATTTTGAATGAAGAATCAATTCCTTCACAAGAGTACCCGCTCACGCAGTTACACTCATTAATCACAAGAACTACTCGTCCATCCTTGCAGAACTCAGGTGCGGGAGGTATTAGGTTTGGGCAAATGCATTCAAGAAGTATCTCCACATTCTCCCCTAAATAGCGCCCACTCTTCGCACACCTTTCCGCTTAGTAAAGTACACATTCCCACTTGCCCTTCATTAGTATCCACTATCTTTAAAGTTCCTCCATTGTTAATACACTTCGTTGAGGCGGGGTTTGCTAATCCCACATTTACATTATCATCTGTTCCATTACACGGCTCTTCCCATACTCGTAAGCATTTTTGTTTTGCTTCGCACCAAGAGTACCCCGCGGAGCCAATGCATCCGTGTTCATCCTTATCGCCCCCGACTAACAAATTATTAAAATCCCCACTCACTGAGTCTATCCTAAGCACTGCCCCATTTGTATCAGGGTCTACTGATACGAGTGTTATTATGTACTTACTTCCAACTAAAACCTCGGGGTTAGTCGTTTCACCTAAATTAATTACTTGGTTAAAGTCCTTTGCAACAACAAATAAATCCGCACCAAATTCTTCCGCCCAAACGCATTTAACCTCTTGCGGGCACCTTGAATCGGTTATCCCAACCAAATAAACCCCAAGTTCCTCGGCGGAGTTATAATAAAAATTCCCTTCTTTCGCAGTAAAGTTTTCCCCAAGAGTGAATGTTCCAACACCAGGCATCGTGCACCCAAAGAGTAGTGCAAGCGCAAAAAGTACAAGTGCTCCGCCAATCAAGATATTTCGTTTCATCAAAATCACTTGCATACTAAGAATCAAAGTGGCTTATTAAGGTTTCTTTTTGAGGGGCTTTGTTGAAAGTCTTTGTTTTTAGGGGAGAATTTTGTTGCCTTAAAAAATTAAGGTT
>DYDN01000031.1 GCA_020717885.1 Candidatus Forterrea sp. | reverse complement strand
GTAGCCATAATATAACTACATTAAACATTTAAAGCTATCTATCGAGCAAAATAAGCAAAAATAGCCCAATCAGTTAGCAAATACGGGTGAAATTGAAAGGACTAAACGATTCATGGAAGTTTGCTTATAAAGGGCTATTGGTACAACAAGGGCCATTTTGCGTACGAACGTTGTACCTGAGTTAAAGCCAAGAGGCTAGACAATTAATTCAATCAGAACTTACCTTAACAATCACTTCTCTGTTCCTTGGTCCGTCAAATTCCGAGAAGTATATGCCCTGCCACGTTCCAAGCACTAGTTCCCCATTATTTATTACAAAGACCTTCTCGCAGCCAACAAGGGTTGATTTTAGGTGCGCATCAGAATTACCTTCAGAATGTTGAAAGTTAATTTCCGGCACAATTTTTTCAAGTGCCGCAAGTAAATCACTTTTAACATTAGGGCCCGCGTTCTCGTTTACTACAATTCCCGCGGTTGTATGGGGGCAATAAACCACACAAAGACCGTTTTTTACTTTTGATTCAGAGGCGGCTTTCTCGACGAGAGAGGTAATGTTAACGAACTCGTTTCGACTTGTTGTTTTTATTGAAAATTCTCTTAACATTACTCATTCACCTTCACAAGCATTTTCTCCAAATCGGCATACCCTTTATTTCTATCAAGCAAACAAACCAATATTATTTTTTGCCCGAAAACAACATAAATTAATCGGGTTTCCACTCCATTCAAATTAACACGGACCCAAAATACCCTATTGAATCTCTCTGAATTAATTCTCTTAAATCTAAATGGATTTTGCTTAATCAACTCAATTTTTGATTTAATCAATTCTTTTGACTTAGCGTCAAGAAAATTCACTTGCCCAATAAAGCCATCAGTGTGAACAAGAATTAATTTCATTTAAGAGCCCTCATCAGTTTCTTTTCAGAACCGAGTTTGCCCTTTTTTATAGACTTATCTATTATTTCGTCAATTAGCGTAATCTCTTTTTTTGAGAAAGAATTATCAAACACACCAATCTCAGAGAGCTTCTCTCTAAACGAACTAACCATGGCATCCTGAATATTTCTATACCCATATCGTTCAGCGAACTTTAGCCCCGCAAGGTAGAACCCGTCAGAAACCTTTACATTAAGCTGTTTAGTCATGAGATAATTAGATATCCAAAGATATTTAAAGATATCTTTGGTTCGGCTTCATTTTCCAAACAATTTCTTCAACTCTTCAAGAACTTTCTGAGGGCTAACAGTGCCCTTTGCTTCTCTCATCACAAGCCCCGCAAGGAAATTAAGCGACTTTTCATTTCCGCCAGCATAATCAACAACCGCTTTTCTATTTGCGTTAATTACTTTAGTTACAATTAAATCCAAATCAACGCTCGCGGAAATAAGCAAATCATTTTTTTCAAGGAAACTCTTTGGACTTGATTTTTCACCGCTAATATAATTAATCACAGATTGTTTTGCATTCTTATCAGAAACTTTTCCGCTAGCAAGCAACTGAACAAGTTCAAGTAAATCCTCGGCTTTCACTCCAACATCAGCAAGCGAGAGAGAATCGTGATTTAAAACAGCAAGCACTTCCCGCGTTAAGAGACGAGCCGCAGTGACCGCATCGCCCCCCTTTGCAACAATGCTATCAAATAATTTTCCAAGCGCAAGATCAGAGCAAAGCACTCTTGCGTCATACTCGCTCAATTTATACTGCTCCTGCAAGCGTTTTGCTTTTTGTTCAGGAAGTTCAGGAAGCTCGGCTTTTGTTTTTGCTAAAAATTCTTTTGAAAGCGTTACCTTCACGAGGTCGGGGTCAAAAATGTACCCATAATCAGCTTCAGTTTCTTTTTTGCGGAGCTCAACAGTTATTCCAGTCTCCGCATTAAATGCGCGAGTATGCTGCTCAATTTTATTTCCGCGCTTTACTTCCTGCTTCTGCCTAGCAAGTTCAAATGTAAGCGCTTTCTCAACTGCGGCAAAACCAGAAACATTTTTTATCTCAGTTCTCTCGCCCCCATTAATTGAAATATTGCAATCAACTTTCAAAGTAGTATCCGGTTTTAGCACCTGCAAATACCCCAAAACATTTTCAAGTAAGTTCATGAACTCGCGTGCCTCCGCAGGACTTGTAAGATCGGGTTGAGTCACAATTTCAATTAGCGGCATTCCTGAGCGGTTATAATCAATCAAAACATAAGAACTCTTCCCCATCCCGCTTGGATGAATTAGTGCGGCAGGGTCCCACTCCACATGCGCTCTTTTAATTCCAATTCTTTTCCCGTTGTTTAAAAAAACAAAACCATTCTCTGCTACAGGAATTTCATACTGTGTAATTTGATAATTCAAACTCATGTCAGGGTAGAAATAAGTTTTTCTTGAAAAGAAAAAGTCCTCATTTATTTTGCAGTTTAACGCGAGGCCGATTTTTGTCGCAAACTCAACCGCTTTCTCATTTAAGACTGGTTTACTTCCAGGATGGCCGAGGCAAACAGGACAACACAAAGTGTTTGGCTCAGCTTCTATTGAATGCACAACCCTTTTTTCCCCCGCTTTTTCTTCAATCAACTCTTCGCTCGCAACATCAGCAATCTGGCAATTATCAAGAACCTTAATCAAAACATCTTTTTGAATCTTTATTCCGGCAGTAGCAATTCCTGCATTAAAAGAAAGAATTTGATTAGAAAGCAGTTTTTCATCAATTATTTTTTTTATGCCATCAATTACCGGCGGCACAAGCCCAACAACGCACCCTGTAAACTCCTTTACTTCTTCTTTTGAAGCCATCTTAATTTCAGAAGCATTAAGCACATCAAGCGCTTTTTGTTCATCAAGTTTTCGGTCCCCAGATAGAATAAACAAAATTGGTTTTGAATCAGCTACATAAACAAGTGCTTTTGCGATTTGCCCCACACTTACCCCGCGGGCTTTCGCGGAATCAATCGGTCTCGTTACCGCGTCATGCTCAACAAACTCAAACTTTACTCCCTTCTTCTCCAAATACTCTTTAACCCATGCGCGGCCCACCGCACTTGTGGGGCAAGAACAAAACAATTTGCTTTTTGTGTTAAGTGAAGCGTGAATCTCAAGCCCAATCATCACAGTTGTTTCTTCGCTCATTCCATCACCTTTGCGAAAGAATAAAGCCTTTTTTCCTGTAAGTGCGGAGCAATAGCCATTAAACCAACAGGCATTTTACTTTCCTCACCAAATCCAACATTAACACTAATGTGCGGCAATCCAGCAAGGTTTGCAGGAACCGTACACAAATCCATTGCAAAATTCTGAAGAGGGGTTAATTTTTCTATCTCACTAAACTTTGGCGCAACCACTGGCATTGTCGGGTTAAGGAGCAAATCATATTGCTTGAATGCGTTGTTGAACTCATTGATTAATTTTGTCCGCACGCGCATTGCTTTGAGGTAATACGCATCACGATAACCCGACATCCGGGCGAATGTCCCGAGAATTATTCTTCTTTTTGCCTCATCACTAAATTCCTTGCTTCGTATTTCTGAGAAATACGCATCAAAGTGCTTTCCTTCCACCTCACCCTGAGCGCCGTATCTTAGCCCTGAGAGTTTCGCAAGATTTGTTGATGCCTCGCAGGTTGCAATAATATAATATGCCGCAAGCGCGTACTTCACATTCAATGGAAGCGAAACCTCTTCTACTTCATAGAACTTTTTGAGTTCGTTTATTTTCTTCTGCACTACTTTTTTCACTTCATCATCACACCCATCAAAGAAATCCTTTATTACCGCAAGGCGCTTTATTGGAGCGTCCTCTTTTTTGAATCCATTTTGAAGAGAAGTTGAATCACGCGCATCATATCCAGCGATTACTTCAAGAAGAAGAGCCGCATCCTCCGCATTTTTCCCAATCGTGCCAATTTTGTCAAGCGAATTTGCATAATCAATTAACCCATATCTTGAAACTAAACCATAAGTCGGAGTGATTCCAACACTACCGCAAAAACTTGCTGGGCACGCAATTGAACCCCCCGTGCTTTCTCCAATCGCAACATGAAAGTTTTTTGTGAACGCAGTAAATCCTGCACCGCCACCGCTTGAACCCCCGCAGCTTCGCTCATTATCAAAAGGATTCTTCGGAACTTTCTCCGTATGCGTCGCAAATGTTCCAAAACCGAATTCATCCTGAGTGGTTTTTGCTAAGATTATCGCGCCCTCTGCTCTTGCGCGCTCAATAACATTCGCATCAAAGAGAGGTTTGTATCCTTTTAGGATTTTTGAGCCCGCTTTTGATTCAATCCCCTTAACACAAATCGCATCTTTAACAGTAACAGGGACACCAAATAATTTTCCTTTGTACTTTGCCTTCTTCAGCTCCGCAACCTGACGCAATACATCCGCAGCATCGAACTCTTCAATATAATTTAGTTTCTTTGCGTTTGAATTTTTAATTTCAGTAATAACTCCCGCAAGATTCTTCTCAACAAGCGCGAAATCCTCTTTTGCTTTCTCAACAAAAAAAGCAATTGTTTCTTCTCTCTTCACCATAAGAATAACCTTCTTTTAAGAGACCTACAAAACTTTAGGCCCTTTAAAGTATCCATTCTCCCTTAATTTCTGTGAAGCATTCTTTAACGCCTCTTCCTGCGTGATGCTTTTTTTTACTTCATCCTTTCTCATTCGATTTGAAATGGAACCCGGCTGAAAACTCGGTTCTTCTTTAGCATCAACCTCATCAAGCAGACTAAACGAATCAAGTATAATTTCTTTTATCTGCGGAACAAACTTTTCAAGCTCCGCGTCAGTTAAATTGAGCCGAGCATTCTTCGCCACTTTTGCGATAAGCTCTTTAGTTACTTCAACTTTAGCCATGAACAAAACAACCCCAAAAGGATTTTTAAAACCGAAATAAAGCTCTCAACTGAAACTAACTTCAAAACTCCCCCAGAGTTTTCTGTTTGTGTTGTTTTAATGGTTTCGCGTTGAACCCAAGTTTGTTTAGTTTTCTTGCGAACTCCTCGCAAAAACCATGGTCAGTGAGAACTAGTTTTGGGTTTGATTGCTTCACATATTCCACTAGTTCATTATAACCCGCGTGATTGCTTAATGGAAATGTTTCATCAAATGCTCCGCGGTGCTTCCACCCTGTAGCAAGCGCAGAAAATATTTTTCGCTTATCAAAATGTTCAAGCGTTGCAAACAAGTGCCTATCAACTAATTGAGGGGGCATAATTAGAACACTTGAATCCTTCAAATTGTGATCAAGCTTCATTGATTTTCCAAGTTTCACTCCGTGCTTTTCATAAATTTTATTTGACTCAAAAATAGAGTCATGGACAATTGGAATAACTCCCGCATCGTTACTTATTTTTGTAAGCTCCTGCGCTTTTCCAAGTGAATACCCCGCGAGGAGTACTAGCCCCTTCTTAGAGTTCTTCTCAACCCACCTCGTCATCTCGCTTGCAACATCAAGCTGTTTTGGAAAAACATATTCGGGAGAACCAAAAGTAGTTTCAAGTACAAGCGTATCGGCTTTTTGCGGCTCTGCTCCGCTAAAAAGAAGCGAGTCCTGTAAACGAAAATCAGAAGTAAGCGCAAAATCTTTTCCATCGGCGCTAAATTTGGCCTGTGCAGAGCCAAGTATGTGTCCATTATCCAATAACTCCATTTCAAACCCGTCAATTCTGTGTTTTTTATTTTTTTCAAGCGCACAAAAATTCGCATCCCCAAATCTCTGCTTCACAAGATCAATTGTTTCCGGTGTTGCAAAGAATTCTGCTTTTTTTGAGAGCTTAACATGATCAGAATGAGCATGCGAAAGGAGAACCTTGCCCCCTTTTGGCACTTTGTGCGGGTCAATTAAGAATTCCTTGAACAATAAGCCGTTACTCTCTTGAAACATGAAGTAATTAAGCCGCTTGCGCTAATAAAGCTTTTGGAAAAATTGTGGGAAGTTATACAATAATGCGATTTTGACTCATTTAAGTCAAGACGGCGAAAGCAACGCTTTTATACTTTAATAAGCTAATTATTCTGACTCTTATGCATGCGCTTGAAGAAAAAGTTGATTTATGCGTTGCTAGTATTAATTCCCTCCATGATGCAGTGGCACGAACAAACTGGGCACAATTAAATCGGCAGGGGTTTGTTTTTGAACTCCAACAAAGCACCAAAAAAATAAAAGATATTTACCTCGAGCTAGGGGAAATAAACCGCGAACTCAAGCTTTTGCTTGAAAAGAATACTCCCGAACTGGACACTTTGCTTTCAGAAATTGCGCGCGAACTAACAGTACTTGATGCTAATATCTCAATGGAGCAAAAGAAGAAACTCCGCTCAGAACTTGTAAATGAAAGAGAAACACTTGAGGTGCCTGACCTTTATTCCTCACTCCAGCAAAAACTTCTCTCACTCGCGCTAAAGATGCGTTACAACGCTGATAAGGCAAGAAATTTTCTTCTAGCGCGAAAAACCCCTTTTGTAAAAAAAGGCTCTACCGCAAAAAATCTGCTTGAAGCACTACAGCAAAGAGAAGAAGAGCTTAACGAACTAAAACAAAGAAACATTGAGCTTAAGCGTAAAACATTCTTTGGCACGACTTCTGCCGATAAAAGCATTTCGGAAATTGAGGTTGAACTAAACGAGATGGATAAAAAACTTGATGACACAGTTAATGAAACAAAAAAATCCCTCAAAACGCATTTTGCGCAGATAAATTACGTTGAGGGAAGTTTTGTACAACTCAAATCAAGGGTTGAGGAAATTGAAGGAATACACGCGGCCTTTACAAAAAAAGCGATTGAACTAATTAGAGAACTCAAAAAAGAGAGGGATTTTGCAAAGAACCTCGCGCTTGAGATAGAACACGATACCCTTCGCGCTAGAAATGAGTACACAAAACAAGTGCTTGAGATTGAGGACAAAAAAGTTGCGATTGAGGAGAGAATAAAAGAAAATTATGGTGCGGAACTAAACGCACTCAAAAAACACCTCGAAGAGAAAAATGTTGCGTTAAAGCAGGCGAATAAATTAATTGAGCAGCTTGAAGACGAAATTAAATCAAAAAAATGAAGAACAAATATTTAATTATTAGTAAAACTTTTTCTCTTTGGGCGTAAACGCATGCTCGTTGAATAAAATATCAACAATTAATTGGGCGTACTCGCGCGAGAGCTCCGTTTTTTTATCAAGCAACTCATCTTCCCCAAGGCCCCAAAAAGAATCCGCCTCAACTATTTTTAATATTCTTGTTTTTGAGGCAACTTCAACATCAATTAGTTTCTGTTTTAGCATATGCACTTGCTCTTCATCCTCAACAAGACCAAAAACAAAAATAAAATCCGAATCCTCGCTTGCTTCCGCCGCAACAATCGGCAAATCTT
This sequence comes from Candidatus Forterrea sp., assembly GCA_020717885.1. GTDB lineage: Archaea > Iainarchaeota > Iainarchaeia > Iainarchaeales > JAAZKV01 > JAAZKV01. Next base: position 2,169 of record DYDN01000031.1, on the reverse strand, counting down.
CAGCAAACGGAACAAATCTCTCCTCAAGCTCTACGCCCGAGATTTTTGCTGATAATAGCTTCCCAAGCTCCGCAAAGAAATTAATCGAGTTATCTTTGCACCCAATAAATGTAATACGCATACAATACTAACACTCGAGTGCAATTAAATTCTTTTCCCCACCCGCCCAAAAGCCTTATAAAAGCCAATTCATTAATTATAAAAGAAAAAAAAGTGATTATTTTGTTTGACCAAGGGAATGAACCGAACTATGGCCCAGGCGAAGGAAACTATGGGCCCTCTTCAGGCGGATTAAACTACGAAATGCCCGCAAATATGGGAAAATACATAAAAGCCGGCATCTTGCTTGTAATAATAATTATTGCTCTTGTTGGGGGAGTAATGTGGTGGACCTCACAAAAAGCAGTTATGCTTAATTTAACTGACTCCGCTGGAAACGAACTTAATGGAACACTCACACTAAAAGACAATACTGGAAAACCAATAAGCGTACTCCCAAAAGGCTCTTCAAGCTCATTTAATGTAACCCTTTGGCCCGGAGAATATACTGCCACGGCACGCGCAGATAATTTTAAGCAAACCACCAAAGTATTTACTGTGGGGGGAAGCGAGAGTGCTTCTGTTCAAGTAGTACTACTTAGGGATCTCACAGCCACACTTGAAGTATTAACCGTACCAAGCAGAATTTATGATTCTCAGACCATAACTGGACAAATACAAATAAATAATTCAGGACCCGCAATAAAAATCACTGACATTGGATTATCAAAAAATGATGCTCTCCAAGTAACAATAAATAATCCGGATAACTCAATTGAAATTGGGGCAAACAGCTCAAAAGTACTTGACTTTAATCTCTCAGTAAAATCAAAATACACAACAAGCAAGGACACTAATTTTTATTTTGTAATAAATGGGTCAAGCATAAAAAGCAAGTCAACAATGGTCACAATTCTTCCTTCAATACTTGCAACAAAATTAACTGTCAGCGGGGTTACTGCAAGCACCTCACTTGGAGCAGGAGAACAAACCCCAATAACTATTACACTTAGAAATACTGAGAAACTCCCAATGGAGAATATTAGGCTTCGCATAATTACTACTGACAGCGCAAGTACAGAGGCACTTGCTTGGATGAAATTTAATCAAGCAACCGAATCAGACAAAACAACTTTTGTTATTGCAAAACTTGATCCAAATGAACAAAAACAAGTGAAATTATTAATTGACACCCCGCTAACCGCAAGAAAAGATGATGAATTTAACGGACAACTAGAAATAACTTCATACTCACTAAAGAGCGATATAAAGCTTGATCTTTTAATGAAAGTTACACGCGAGAAAACCGCTTCAGTTGAATTTGGGGGAACAAATAACTTTACCCTCAATTGCTCAAGCACAACAAAGAGCTGCCAGCCAAAAGTAATCGCAACTGAAATAAAACTCGTGAACAAAGGAAACGTTGAAGTAAAAAATATTGAGGTAAGCATTGATCCGCTAAACTCAACCTCTCCCGCACTATGCGCTGGACCCGTAGGAACAGGGTGGATAATGATGAATACAAAAACAATTGCCTCGCTTGCAGCGACAGGCAGCCCAGAAGCAGAACAGCCAGTATTAATGAATATTATCCCAACCTATGATACGCGCCCAGTAGATGCAGCAATAGGCACACTCGGATGCAGCCTCAAATGGAGATACACTAATCCGCTAACACAACAAGTACAAACCGCGGACAAGATGATAACATTCAATATAACTACTTCTAAGTAATTAAATGAAAAATAAGGGACATCTATAAAATGCCTAAGCCTCTGGCGGGATTTGAACCCGCGACCTACTGATATTTCACATTCATCACCAAAACACACCAAATAATCGAAGTTGATTTCTTTTGGCAACTTACCTTTTCTTTTTCAAAGAAAAGGCAGTTACGAATCAGTCGCTCTACCAGCTGAGCCACAGAGGCTTCTAATCAACAAAGCAACTTTGTTGCATTCAAATAACAAATCTTATCACTCAGCTTTTTTGATGAACCTTTTCTCAAAAGGTTCCAGCTGAGCCACAGAGGCAATTTATTTTAGCATCACTGCCATACACAAAATAACTGTTTTTGGTATTTGCTAACTGTTTTGTAGGTTTTGTTTGATTGTTTGGAATAGGTCAAGT
>DYDN01000030.1 GCA_020717885.1 Candidatus Forterrea sp. | reverse complement strand
GACTCAACAATTTCGGTTGTTGAATGCCATCATATTTTGTTGCAACACGCTGTGCATGTCGCACACTGATTTTTTGTTGTTTGGCGATTTGGTAATGGCTCAAATTGCCAAGTTTCCATTGCCCAACAATCCACCTAATTTTTCGTTGATTCAGTTTAGCCATACAATTACCTTGTACGGAAACACCTAAATTCCCAGAGCGGACATTATATCGGGATAAGACACCACTTTTGCTTTGGGGCAACTCTTTTATACTGCCTTTTCCATTTATTCGCATGGAGCTCGAAGCAGTTTTGCCCACAATAATTGAATTCATCAAGCTTCTTGTACTTGTGTTTGTGGTTTCATTCGTAATTTACAAAATCTTCTCCCCCATAAGGCAAAAGCTGGCGGAGAAATTAAATATTTCTTGGATAAAGTCAGCTCTTCTACTTAACTTTGTTGTAATGCTTATAGTTTTGTTCGCAGTTTTCATTTTCTTTATGTGGCTTGGTTCAATTGAGGCTATTCCAACGGACCCAGGGCTTGATTATGACTTTTTGGATAATATTTTCTTAGTACTTGCTTCCTCCGGAAGACTAATAGTTTCCGCAATTCTACTGTCCTTTATTCTTTTGTTCTTTGAGATGATTGCAAGCTTTTTTATGAGTACAAAAGAAAACAATAAGGGAAAGAAACGAAGAGATGAGCTGATTCCTCAGGCAATTGGGATACTAATAATGTCCGCAATTTTCATCATACTCCTGCTTTTTGTATTTGATTGGGTTCCTCTAGGACTATTTGTTTACATTTTTTATGGTTCGATAAAATCGTTCCCACTGGCGATTCTTGCAGGAATTTAGCAGGTAGTTTTAGTGGAATTAGGCAATGGGGAAGGGTTTTTATTCACAAGACGCAGTATTTTTTTGTAGAGCGCGTTTATTGTATATGCGCAGGTATTTGGGTTAGTTTTTTTAGTGTGACTTGAGTGATTTGATGGATAAAAAGAACGAGTTTTTCAGGGGAGTTTTGTTCGGTGTCGCTCTCCTCGCGCTCATTTTTGGTAACCCTGCGTTTGTTCTTGCGGCACAGGAAAATAGTATTTCGGATTCAATCTCAGCGAATCACGCTTCATTTGCAATATCCCCTGTTCCAATAAATTCAGCTCTTAATCCTGACCTAAATAACCCCGTTCCAACTTATACCGTTCCTCCCGGGGCATGTAATGTTTCTACTCTTTCTCCTCTTGAATCAAAAGCATTAATGGATTTAACTCATGAAGGATTTAGCGGAACAAAATTATCTTCAGGAGATAGTAACGCTGAAGGAAAAACCGGTGAAGTAAAAGACCTTGGAAAAGTAGAACTTGTTGGTCAATCACTTGATACAAATAAAGCAATGAAAGTAACGGCGCCTAGTTACGCCGCCCCTGCGAATAAATTTAATTTCCTTGATGGCTTGGAATTTAAAGGACCATTTGGAATCGGTTTTATTATTGATGATACTTTGCGTGTAGGGAGATGCACCTACTCCGACCCTACTGCATGCGCAATTAACTGGCAGGGTGAATTTATTAGAACCTCGGGAGTTGGATTCAAACAGGATTTTGTTAATGCTTTCCAGTCAGTAATGGCGACAGGGCAAAACCTCGCACAGAGCGCGCTTCCTGCAAAGGATTACAATAAACTTAGCAGTAATTATATTAAGGATTTGAATACAAAAGATTTTGCTACAGGGTCATTTGGGAAAGGCACTCAGCTCAAAAATTCAATTCTTACTCAACAATACACAGCAAAGAATTCCACTACCTGCAATAACAACGCATGTGTAATAAGTACTTACTCCGCGTTTGATAAATATTTTAATGCGTGGCTCACAACCGACATGGTTATCTTCTCCATCGGTCCAACTCTACTTCATAAAGCAAATAAATTAATGAGTAAGTTTGCAAGAACCACTGGCGGTTCAGTACAAAATATTACCGGTTGGCAGGCGAAAATTGCGAAGTATAAAAACACTATAATTGGTACTCCTCAATATTTAATGCAAAAAGCTGGGATGCCCGCAAGTGCAACTATTGGTCAAGCAAGAATCTCAAGATTTAAAACACTTGTAATGGAAGAAGGATTTGAGCCACTGCTACAGGAACTTTATATTGGCAAAAAACTTTTTAGTGCTGGTGCGGGGGGAGCAGTAGGAAAACTCACGGCGCCTGAATCCCAAATATGGAAATTTACTCCAGAAAAGAGAAAAAAATTCTTTGAGGCAATAGAACACTTAGAAGCGTATGCAAGATCAAATGTGGAGCTAATAAATATTGAGAAAGGACTTTATGCTAAAGCCAAAGATGCGGCTAATGCTCTTGCAGATCCAGTGGCAAAACAAGCCGCACTTGATGCCGCAAAAGTACAATATGGTAAGAAGATGGCACTCCATCTTGATGATTGGGATGAAATACTTGCACTTGATTTTGAAGACTGGCTAAAGGATAAGGAAGAATTATTCTCAATGACAGGAACTGCTGTGAGAAAGAATGGAATAACTGTGCAGGGGCAGGGGTTTGTTGATCTCTCAAGCGCACCACCATTTAACACAAAAAGAATTGTTCAAAAATTTCGTGATGATGGAAGCTGGTCTGGTTGGGCTGGTAGCGCGGATGCTGATACATTCAAAACAGCGGCTGATGGGGTAAGCATTCAACTCTTTAGACCCGCACCAAGCAAAGTTGTTGCGCAAAATGTTGGTATTCAGGATTTAAAACTCCACGTAGCAAAAATGGGGCAGGGTACTTACTCAGTTCAACTCCCTAACGGTACTTACTTCCCGCTAAACACCGATACTGTTCAGTACATAGAATCAATGCCCGGGATTGGTGCAAACCTTTCAATATTTGAGTCAGCTTATGCTCCCTCCGGAGTAATGACCCCGCTTGACTTTGCAAATAGAATTACGGATAAGAGAATTGTTGGTAGACCTACAACCGCACTAAGAAATATTGATGATTTGCATAATGCTCTTGTTCAGAACGATTATGCCGGAAGAAGATTCATGAGCGTACTTGACCAGCAATTCGCTTCAGAAGGAGATATGCTCAAGAATTATTACACTAATCCCGCAATGGGTATTTACAAAGGAACTTTACTCCCAATCGCATACTGGTACGCAAAAAAAGGACTTGGGAATGAGGACTTCTCCGCATTCATGCTTCCAGATACCTGGTCCACTCTAACAGTTTACCAGGGCGTTGAGAAAATATATGGGGATTCATTCATTGACTTTTTCGCAAATGAGGGCTCAGATCAGGGAGACATGTTCAAGCGCGCATTTAACTCGGTGCCATTTGTTTGGAACAAAGTAATTGAGCTTGCTGCAAGCACAAATGCTTTCACAAATGAGACACTTACAAAATACTCCGGCGGTTTCTTAGGTGAAGGCGGACCAAGGGAGGAAGTAAAGGATCTCGCAATTTATTCTCATAATGAAAATTGTGCAGGATGTAATGGGACTTTTAAGTACGCAAGTAATTATCTTTCATTAAATGGTTTCAGAGCAGATAATGCTCTTCAAGCTTATTTGCTTGAGGCTGCAAAGGATGAGGAGAAAGAAAAAACCGGGAGCGTAATAATTTCTTATTCCCATCACAGTAACCTAAAAGGAAAAACGGGGGAGATTGATGGAGAACAAATTGATATTTCAAGCGCTGCCACTGATAAAAAAACATGCAGACAGAAGCTTGAAGAATATGGTCTTGGATGGGCGGGCACTGCTGCCGGCGGAATAATGGGAATTACAGAGAACGCATTATACTTTGTTGGACTCGGGCCTGGATTAATCGCAAGCTTTACATTACAAATGACACTTGGAAGAGAATTACAGGATTGTGTTGATGATGTTGAGGGATATTACGTGCACTTCTATGCTCCTCCTGCAAAGGAAGCAAAAAAAACTTCTTCCGCTCCAGCAATTTCAAATGAGAAAGTTACCTCAGTTCTCTCTGATTTGGGAGATAAATTAAATAATTTCGCAAAAGAAAAACAGGGAATATTAAGCACAAGCAGCAGTAGTACAAAGGGCGCAAATATACTTGGAGCAAAGGACATTGATACTCCAATAGATAAATCACTTGACAAAATGAAAGAACAATTCGATGCATTCACAAATCAGGCAAAAGAATCAAATATCCTGCAGGCAAGTATTGAAATGCTTCCGCCTTCCTCAGGAAAACTCACAGCAACTGATGTGTTTTATGTTTGGTTCAAAGATACAATGACTCCTTCAGCATACCGAACAGAAGGCAAGAGTGTTACAACTGATAAGAATGGTAACACTGTTGAAGAGGATTACAAGAACGGTACTTTGAAGGTTAACGGAAAAACAATCCTTGGGCCTGATAAAGCGGATCACATAAGGATGATAACTCAGGATAATAGAGTTCCTGCAAAAGTTGTGCCAAAGAATCTTACAAGAATAGGTTCCCCTCAGTCCGAAAGCACAGTATTTGAGATGAATGTTTACGGTGAAATAAAAGTTCTTGATGCGCAGGTACTTGATTGTATACGACGCGCAGTGTATGACCAGACCGGAATCGCATATAATGGGGACGAACTCACACAAGTATTTGGCAACTTAAATGCGATTAATACACAGAGTTATGGTTCAGTATTCGCAAGAGGCGGAAGAATATTCCTTGAAGGTACGGGTCCAAGATATCAGGGAAGCAGCGGCTCAAAATTCATAATCAATGGGTATTGGAAATCAAAATTAATGATTGACTCAAATCAGAGCATTGACGCGGGCCAGTTCATTGGAATGACATTTGATAATGGAACAATTGTTCTAAAACCCGAAACAAACGAATTAATTGTTTGGGTAAGACAGCACAAGGACTCAATACTTTCAAACAAAGATGTGCAAGGATTAAATGCAAAACTAACAAGTGTTACTGACCCAGCAAATGAATGCCCAGTGCCCGCACTGAATCTTGAAGCAGTGCCATTCCTTAATGATGCGCTGGGAACGGCAAAAGTAAATAACTTTAATGCTTCAATGAACAAAATGGGTCCATTCACCCAGTTCACAACTGATTCAAAGATATATGAGTTCTACGCAAAGAGAGATAATAATGTTGGGGATTGTAAGACATACTTTAGAATAAGGGATAAGAATAGCGGAAACATTTTGTATGATAGGGAAGTAGTCGGCGGGGTAACACAAAACGCTGATGGTACACTAAATTTCAAAACCGATGACGGTAAAAGCCACACATTAAAATTAAGCGCGGAGAATGGTGTTCCAAAATTAACTTATGATAATGGGCGCGCTGAAACAATTGTATCCGCGCAGGGGCCAAATGGCTCATTTTGGTATGACACAAATACTGGGCAGTGGTATCCTGAGAATGGATTACAAATCCCATTGAGCCAAGCATTCAAGGATAATGGCGCATGGTTTGGCACTGATAAGAATGGTAATGTTGTGGGTACACCAGAAAACAAAATGACCTTTAACCTCGGAAGCCAAAATGGCGGCGGATTTAATGTTCCCTCAATGCCAGAAACCGTTGCTGGATTACTTGCGTTCATTGCACTATTCCTAATGATTGGGTTCATGATGACACGCAGAGCCGCTGTGAGAAAGAAAAAGTAAGAAACTATTGCCCGTAGTTAAAGTTAAGTAAATTTAAAACTCAACTTCTTAAGTATACATTGGCGTACTATCAGCTTTTGTTTCCTGTGACTCTTCAATTGTCTTTAAGTGTTCAGTGAGCACTTGTTCCATTTTTTTCGCATCCTCAAGAAGAGGCTTAACATCAATACTCATCCCGGTTAATTTGCAGATTGCTTTCACGACTTCCGCAGCGGCATTATAATCCGCATTGTTTTTTGCATTACCAAGAAGACAAAATGCTTCAACATTATTGTCTTTAAGTCCAAGCATTAGAAGAGCTGTTACGCCTGAAGTAATTCCATTATCAATAAGCTCAACTTTATTTTCCTTAATAACTTTTTTTGATCTCTCATTGCTCGCAAAAGCGTAAATGCTTTTTCCTTCAGGGATTCGAACACCCGAAGTTGAGATTACCCTCTTAATTCCCTTTTTTTTCACCCACTCAACAAGCGTAGTAGCCATCTCCGAAGCAAGAAGATTATTTATCATTTGCTCCGCAACTACCGCCGCGACTTTATTCTTTTTATTAATGTAAAGCCGCACGGGGTGAAGCGGTACGCCATTTTGAATTCTTAGCATTGGCAAGAAGATTCTTGAATCAATATACCCAAATTGCTCAAATTTTAATTTATCCACAAGATATTTTGTTCCAATTGTTCCTGCGAGACCAAGGTCGGGGAACCCTTCAATAAAAGTATATCCTTTAAGTGAAATATTTTTTGTTTCAACAATTTCAACAAGTTTCCCTCTTTCCTTATTCACTTCAACCACGAAGTAAAAATGCTTTTGTGGTTAATAAACATTGCCCCGGATGGGACCTTTTTGGGATTAATAAAACGCTTGTGCGAGTGTAAAAGTGGTAAGTGCTGTAGGCAGTATGAAGAGTAAGTAAATCCAGAATTGTTTTTTGTTTCCTTCGTGGAGCGCAAGGAAGAAGCTGCTTATTATTGCATATTCAAACACATAAATTGTTGTCCCAAAAATTGCGCTCTTTAGCATCTCTTTTCTCTCTCCAACTTCCATTCCTATTGAAAGGTCCCCAAGCGAATCAAAATTAAGTCCATTTACAAGCCCAATTATTAATCCGAGCACCGCAGGAACAATTATTCCCGCCGCGAGGAGAAGGGTGTATTTTGTCACAAGCATTACCGCCTGCCTTTCACGGATAATTGCTTTTGTTTCAAGCAAATCCTCTGCCGTTTCTTTCATTATTTCAGAAAGGCTTGCTCCGCTCAAATACCCTTGAATGAAAAGATCAATTACTCTTGAATATGCTTTACTTTGGTTTAATTCCTTTATTCTCTCAAGCGCCTCTTCAATACTCGCCCCATTTTTTATTTCATTATGCGCTCTTGCAAAATCTTCTCGCAGGAGTGGAAAATCATGTTCCGCCATCTTAGCGATTGAACGCTCCATTGAATTATTATCACAAAATACGCTTGCCTCAAGGAGTAAATCGCAAAGCAGCTCTTCCTTTTTTCTTTTCCTGCTCTCAAAAATGATATCCTGGAATAGATAATTAATTCCAAGCGGGGCAAAAAATCCAGCCGCCCCAAGAAGCAAAAGCACATCAGGGCGGGAATTTAGTTTCCAAGCAAGAACCATGCAAAGGCTCATTAGTGCAACTCCCTCAATTACACAAATCCCAATCCACGCTTTGAGGGTTTTTGTTTTGGACTTATTAAGTAGCAATTTATCCTCAAAATGTTTTAGTTTTCTCTCGCCCACTGAACTTTTTAGAATTCCTCCAAAAAAAATTACTGCATCCATTTAATCACTTCTTTAATTTTTATTACCTTCAAAAATGTCCAACAAATTGTAGCTTATTGCCTCAAGAAAAGGGGCGTTTTTGAATTTATGAGCGCAAGTACAGCCATATCAATTGCAGGAAAAACCGCCACGCTTATTATCAGCGCTTCTTGTGCGCCAAAGTTCAGATTCATAAAATATGATCCGATGAGGGTGAAGCTTTGAAACATTGCTGGCACAATTGCCGAAACCGCGATGAAGACAAGCGAGTACACTACCATTTTCCCGGAGAATTCTTTACTCTCAATTCTTTGTCTTGCGAGTAAATCCTCGGCTATTTTTTTTATCCCCGAAGTATCCTTTGTTCCGTGCGTGCCCAAGTTTCCAAGGTTGCTTGCAACGCGTCTTATTGCAAGCGAAGAGAGTCGTTCATTCATTCCCGCAAGCGCCTCAGAGAAACTTGCGCCTTTATTCATGTCGCGTAGTACAATCTCAAATTCTTTTGATGCAAATCCCTCTTCTTTGCAAGAATCCTTAATTGCCTTTGAAATATTTTTCCCAATCCTTAGCTCCGTAGCAAGCCGCATAAGAAAGAATGGTAAATCCATTTCCACTCTTTTTGAATACGCCCTTTTTTTAGCGAGAGGGGCTTGAAGTAGAACAACAAAGACGACACAGCACACCGCAGCGCCTATTCCAAAAGCGAGAAAGATATTCTTTGCAATAAACCCTATTGCAAGTGAAACCACAATCCCTAAAAGAACCCCTTTCTTTAGTGATTCACTCTTAAGTTTCTCAATCTCTTTTTCCCTCATTGCTCCTTTTTTTTGAAGAAATTTCTCAATTAAAGAATTTTTTTTGAGTAATTTTAATTTCATCTAATCGCCTCTTCTGCTCCGGCGAAAAAATCCATAAACTCGCTTTTGTTCTTTAGTTTCTCAAGCGCTTTTACTCTTCTTTTCTCCATCTTTGTGATTAATGATTTTGTGCAGCAAAATGTTCTTGATATTTTTTCATTAATTCTTTCTCCTTGTTCCGCACGAACAAGCGAATTATTTTCATAATCAAATTCAAATAGTGCTCTAGCTATTGCCCCATCAGTAGTTTTTTTTACTTCGCAAATCTCCGTGACTTTTCTCTCTTCTTTTCGTGTTCCGGTTGCAGTTACTTTACTTATTCTTTTTTGTACTACAATAAGATCAAGTGAAGCAAGAGAGCGTTCACTAATTCCAAATGAGCATAATCTTTGGAGTGCCTCCTGTGCGCTCTCGGCGTGAAATGTGGCATACGAGCCCTTCGCCTGCCCGGCAAGCATTGTGTTAATGAATGCTGTTGCTTCTTCTTTGTTTCGTATTTCACCAACAATTACCCTATCCGGTCTCATTCGAAAAGTATTATCAACAAGCGAGCCAAGAGTAATATCCATTTGCTCCGCGGTATTTAGTTTTATCACGTGGCTTTGTGGGAGCATTAGTTCTGGGGTTTCCTCCGCGCACACAATTCTTTCTTCCTTTGGCAAAAAGCAGAACAAAGCATTTAGCGTAGTAGTTTTTCCCGAACCCGTGTTCCCGCAGATTAATATTGAACAGCTCGTTTGCATTGCGAGCCACAAAAAGCTCATAGCTTCTTTACTAATTGTCCCGCATTCCGCAAGTTCCGCGGGAGTAAAAGGATTTTCCTTAAATTTTCTAATTGTTGCATTAATTCCGCTAAAAGCAATTGGGTGCATTGAGGCATTGAGTCTTGAACCGTCCTTGAGTACCGCGTTAAGCATCGGGCTTTGGTAACTTAACTGCCTTCCAAGCGGCGCCGCCATTTTATTTATTATGGTTCTTATTTTGTCCTCTGAGTTAAATTCAATATTTGTTGTCAGCCACCCAAAAGTTCTGTGATAAACCATCACTGGTTTTTTTGGGCTGTTAATTACTATCTCTTCAAATATTGGGTCGCATAGTAATGGAGTTAGCGCGCTTTCCCCAAGCGCCTCCCACTCAAGAAGCTCGAGAATTTTTTCCCTCTGGTTCTTGTTAAGTAGTATCATATTCTCAAGGCAGTAATCTTTTAAGAAAAAGTAAACATCCGCTTTCACCCGTATTTGTTTTTCGCTTCGCTTAAGTTCTTCAAGTATTGTCATGAATAAGTTGTTTTCTTTTTCACTGAGCTCTGGAATATTCACAACTAAAAAACGCTTCTCTTTTTGCGCCACAACTTCTCCGCTTTTGCATTCACTTAATTTTTTTGAGTACGCTACTTGCTTAACAGTGAACTCCGCTTCTTTTTTCATGAAAAGAACGCAGGTTTTTTCACTTAAAAACATTCCCAAAACTTCGTCAGTTGCCATTAAGTTGCCCAAAGTTCAATTCTCCAAAAATGCCACTTCGCCTTTTCAAATTCAAGGAGAAAACCGCTATTTTGATGCATTTTAACGCATTTTCGGCTTTTTCTGAGGGGTTTTTGGTGGGCAGGGGCTTTGTTTACTTAACCCGTATTTGCTAACTGATTGGGCTATTTTTGCTTATTTTGCTCGATAGATAGCTTTAAATGTTTAATGTAGTTATATTATGGCTACTATG
>DYDN01000029.1 GCA_020717885.1 Candidatus Forterrea sp. | reverse complement strand
AGATTACTGAGAACAGTTACAAGCTAACCAATTCATTGGTTAGTAATTGACAATTTGCAAAATTGAATCAATTTTGCAATTTTAAAAGTCTTTTAGACTTTTAAATCTATCAAAGGACTTTTTTGTTCCATACTTAAAGCCCTTTGATATTAGTTTTAGCGGGGCAAAGTAAGTTTTATTAACAACAATTCCCCTTGTTTTAGCAAGTTTTCTTGGGGTTAGTGGGGATAATGAGTCTATTTGAACCAGTTAAGGGTATTTACTACTTTTTCGAGGATAAATGGTACGGGTTTTTGGACGCTGTGGCAAAAAAGATTCCTGTTTACAAAATAATTGATCCAATTGACAGCATAATTCCAAGTTTTTTATTATTTATTTTTATTTTGATAGTTCTTTTACTCGGGGGCATGTATTTTGTTAATTTTTCCGAGAGCATGCAGTATAGTTTCTTAGTAGTTGATTCAAAAACAAGACTAGGGGTTGCTGGGGCGACCTTATCCGGGCAAATAAACGGGGCAGATTTTGATATTTTCACAAGCGAAGACGGGAGTGCGATTGCTTATGCACAAAACTCATTTAGCATAAGAGAACTTGCCGAAGGAATATTATTTGGTTCAAAAAAAGAGTTATATGGGAATGTTATTGCAAAAAAAGAAGGGTACTCTGATTTCTCCGCACAATTGCCTTCAGATGCGAGAGAAATACAAATAGAACTTCAAAAATTAAAAGTTGTCACTCCCCCAATTGATAATCGCGGCGGGCTTGAAGGAGATTATTCTGATACAACAACAGTAATACTAATTGATTCAGAAACAAAGAGGGTAATTGTTGACCAAACTGGGGATGCGCACATTACGTTTCGTTGCGCAAACAAAACAGTTAACCCAATAACAGCTTATGATAGTGATGACGGGGAAGTGGATGGAAGATTTACACTAAATGCGCCCAACTGCTGGTTCTCAGTAACCGAAGCAGTGTCTTATGGGTATGAAGAAGCGAGCGGAATGCCCCTCGCACTTAACAAAGACAGAAGCGAGAGCATAATTGAACTCCAAAAAATAATTACTTCCTCGGGGAAAGGAAAAATAAAAGTATTTGTTTCTGAAAAAAACTCTTCACCAAAAAAAATGATTCCGCTAGTACAAGTTACAGCAATTAATTCTATTGGGAATAGCGCAGGAATTGCTTTTACTGATAATAGCGGAGTAGCAATAATAACTGATCTTGATCAAGGGAGATATAAATTAACTGCGGTGAGCACGGACGGCAATTATGTTTCAGTAGGGGTTGATGCAAATATTGGCGCGATAGTAACACTAGGGGCAACAGTTGAAGCAACAATTGCAATGGAAAAAATAATTCCCGAGAATAAGAGGATGTTAAAATTCAGGATAGAGGATTGGACAGCAGGAACAATTGTTTCCGGCGCAAAAGCGTATGTGCAAAAAATTTCTGTGTCTTCTTCAGGGAGAGAAGTTATTGGTGAAGCACCAGTATCATGCGTTAATTCCTGCATGAGCGATTCAAATGGAATACTAACAATTAAAGGACTAACAACAGCTGACGAAGGGCTAATAGTGGTTGCAATTTCCCGCGAAGGATACTTAACAAAAATAATTCAGCCAAGATTAATGAGACTTGATGAATCACCAGTGAGTATTCAACTTGAGGCCGCAACACCAAGTAATTCGGGTTCCGCAAAAGTAATTGTAAAGAACAGCGCAAGAGATGTTGTAATGGTTGGGGCAAGTGTGTACCTTTATGTTGACTCAAATGAACTCAATGTAAAGAGAATAAGAGTGGTTAAGGACGCAATACTGACAAATTCCGCAGGGACTGTAGTGTTCAATGGTCTTCCTGTTGGTTCGCTGTATAAGTACTCCACAAAAGCATCAATGTACACAGCAATTTCCGATTTCTCCGCACAGCAAATAATTCCTGCTGCAGGAAATCAAATAACATTCAACATAGGATTGAGTCTTAATGTTGCAACAATACAATTACAATTACTTGATTATTCGGGCGCAGCAATAAGTTCAAGCATAGCGCAAGGGGCCGCGGTCGCGCTTTATGAAACAAGCGATGATAGAAAAACAATTCTCTCCCAAAATCCGCTTGAAACAATGCAATATGACTTAACAATCGGAAAGTTTGTCAGCTCGGCATATGAAACCTCCAAAAAGCTTATTATATTCGTAAACCTCGTGGGGTACTCTCCAAGTTTTGTTGAAATCCCTATTTTAGTTTCCGGAGAGAATCAGTTCAAAGCATATCTTTACCCGATAAGCATGCTTGATAAGAATGTAAAAGCATTTTTTAACGGAATTTATGCCACGGCGGAGGATGCAATCAGAGGGGATAGAGCAAACGCGCTTTCACTCTCAAATAGCAGTGCGTCCAGGGGAGTTGAATATTATTTACGAACAGATACCGTACTAAAAGATGATTTAAATAGCGGGGATTTGTTTGGAGCAGTTTCACTTAATGAATTTGCAACAATAGATAGCGTTCCATTCGTCACAAATTTTTCATTTTTGGAGAAAGGGAGATATTCCTGTGTTCCACAGAAAAAGCCCCCAGTGAATGACGATAATTATTATCTTCAGGCGGATGCGGCATGCATTGCTGATTCAAACAATTTGGGCAAAGCAGCGGGCGCGCATTGGAGCGAGGCATTAAGGAAAGGAACTTATTCAATAATCTCAAAGTTCAAATTCTCTGCTATTGCCCGGGATGGGAATATTCTTAGCATTCACTTTGCGGGAAAAGAAAGGGATGCACTTGGGCAAGTTGAAGATATGAATGACATTAAGTTCACAATTGGGAGTGTAATAATAAATCCAGGGGAGGATCCTGCGGATTACCAGCCAAAAGTATCTTTTATAATCTCACTGAATACCAAACCCACAAATTCAATTAATTTTCCCTATGTCAAAGCCACAAAGAGGTTTATTGATACAAATGACACTCTTTTCCCAATATTTACAAGCGGGCAATCAAATACAATAAGTGTTTCGGTAAAAAATAATACGCCAAGAGCAGTCACACTAAACTCGCTTGCGGTTTATCCATATTCAGGGACAAAGGAATCTTTTTCGCCAAATTGCGCAAACTCAACAACAATAAGATTTGGTGCAACAGCCGGCGGGGCGAATTGCTATAGGAATGATTTGGATGTAAACATTTTCCCTTCACCCGCAGCAATTACCCAGACAACTAACTTCACACAATCAAGCCCAAATGCGACAAGTTATCTTGTTGTTGTTGCCGAGCTCACAGATGGCAATACTTACGTGCTATTCCTTGACACAAAATCCGATAGCGCGGGGCTCATTATTTCAGGCACAAGATTCTTTATGGGCGTACCAAACCAAACTTTTGATGGAGAGGTATATTCGCGCGATGGCTCAACAAAAGTTGGACTTATTGAGAATGGGGCAATGCTTACAGTTAAAACCAATAATTGTACTACTGTGGCTGAAAATCCGATTGCGACAATATCAGGCACTCCCCCGAATTATTTCAGGTCAACAATTGAAGGAACATACTCCTCAACAACTGATTGCATAGTGGTGACAGTTGTTCCAAATGATCCTGCCTACACTGCCCTAACAAAAACATTTTATGCTGGAACAGGAACACTACAGGATACAACACTCTCCTGTATACAAGGATTTTTTACAAATATAATCGGAACAAATCCCGATGAACCGTTTAAGGAAATAAATTCTGATTGGGGTCAGACAAAATTACTTACAATAAAAAATAATTGTACGGTTCCGATGAATATTACAATTGAAACCGCACTTATGAACGATAATGCTTGTGTTAACCGCGTGCTTGCAAACGGTGCGTTCTGCTCAACAACAATAACCACAAAAAACAAAACCTTTGTTGCAACGGATCCATTTAGTGACGTGCTTGGAGTATTCCCAATTTATGTAAAAGCAAAATCCCCTTACCTTTCAAGAAAATATGCCCTCGCGGACACACTTTTAGTGCATTTAGCTAACCCTTCTGGTTGCTTTGCAATATCAAAAGACACATTTGATTTCACAAAAGCAAATGAAAGCAAAGACTTTGTAGTAAATGATGCGCTTTGCCAGTATGTTTCATTTGGGGACTATTATATTCCAAAAGCAATACTAAAACTTGCGGGTGCGGATGTAAATACGAGGACTCCAAAGTACAGTTATATTGATTTCAATTATGCGCTTAGCCTCACAGGGGGGGCATATACAATACAACGAACCCAAATACCAAGATTAGTCCCGGTAATTCTAACAAAACAAGCGCAGGAATTAGTGTCTGAACCCACCGCGGATATAAATATGCGAAAATTCTCTTTAAAATTTGTTATCCCTGATTATGGTGGAAGAGCAAACGGAAAATTATTCTTCAAATGGATGGATATTAACAGTGACATAATGTATGGTGCAAAAATTGTTGGCCCCATAATTATAAAATATCGTGACGTGCCATATCAGCAAGTAATCCCCGCGCTTAACTTTGACCTGAATTATCCGACTGCATGCACACAAGGGACAGATAGGTGCATGACTGGCACTGTTCCTTCCCTCTCATGCATAGCGCTTGATCACTCAATATGGTTTGGGGATAATCCTCCGCATTGTATGCTTGGCAGAGAAACTGATCCGCAGGTACTTGATATGTTCCCAAACCCAAATGTACTAAACGGACTTGTTAACTACATTACTTATACTCCGGGGAATGTTTCTGAAATTGACATAAATTTTGTTACTCATAAGGACTCTTCAAGTCTTCAGATTAGAACAATGGCTTTTATTGATTATAATGAAGAGATACAAACTTCAGTTCCTACTGCAGGGCAAACTGTTGAACAAATAGGAAGCGGAAGCTTTAGACTTTATCCACTAGAAGGAACAACGTTTATACTAAAGAGCCTTGATGCGAATTTTAGCGCGCCAGTTGCTGCGGCCCTTGAAGTATGCCGAAAAGCACTCCAACAAAGAATGCTTGATGTTAATAGAATTGATCCTGTTTCAATGGCAGCGTGCAGCACACTTGGAATAACATGCGGCGCAACAGGTGACTGTAATTTCCCCGGCACACTTGCAATAAATTCCACAGTAAGCAAAAGTCTCACAACAAGCAGAAACCCCTTTATTGAATTAAATATTACAGGGGCAAAAGCAAGTAATGCAACCCTCAACAACTCCGCAATTGCAGTATGGGTTGAAGGAAAATATATTAAAGCAAGATTCCTTGGAGAGGACTATGTGGGATATAATGATGGCAACATGGAGTTAACACTCGTTGACAAAAGCCTTGTAGGAAACACTTACGGGAAAATAACCACGGTTGATTATGTAAGAAGGAGAGGATCATAAGAAATTAGGTTTAGAGAGTTGGGGTTTAGAGAGAAACCAAAATGAATTTAGTGTGAGAGAAGTATTTATTGTTAAATGGAGTAATGATGGTATGAGAAAAAGTTTGATAGTGTGCGTGCTAGTGTTCATGCTGGCATTTACTGCGTTCGCATTTGCTGATAATATGACTCCGCAGGACTTGACTTGGAGCGGGGGCGCGACGCTAAAACTTGACAAAACAACTTTTTCTGCAGGAGAAGAAATAACTGGGACAGTAACTATTTTGAATAATGAAGAAGCACTTCTTTTGAATGGAAAAATTGTGCTGCATCTGTCCCAAGGGGTATATGAATATCCTTCACAATTCAACGCGAATGATAATATTGTAATTGAAAAAATAATTGATGCGGGGTGGGTGCTGCCAAGGACCTCAAAAGAATTTAATTTTACGCTCCCTGGGCAATCTGGCGGAGAGTACAGAATTGATTTGTACTCTTGGGCAGGAAAATCAAAACTACTTGGGGCAAGCAATATATTACTTGGTCCATCATCAGGAACATTCACTGTGACGGGCGGCGCGGAAAAGAAAGTAAGTATTGCAAGAGAATTCACTTCATTTAACATGGTTGCGGGGCCAGTTGGGTTCCCAATTAATGCCGAAGCAAGCCTTGATGGATTTGTGATGCTCTACAACACGCTTGATACGGATAAGGCAGGACTAAAACTCGGCGTGAAAGTATGCGAGTGGGCCTCAATATTCTGTGACACCCCTGAGCAATTCTTTGATGCGCCTATTGCAAAAAAAGGGGATTATACTTCCTTTTGGGCAAAAATGAGTGCGCCAAACCTTCCATCAGCCTACGAAATACTAATGACACTTTATGATGGAAACAAAATAGAATCAGTATACAAAAATAGAGTAATTGTTTCTGGAGGCACAGCAAAAATCAGGAAATTTTTACTAAAAGGGCTTGATACAAAGAATTATTCTGTTGATATAATTCTCTCTGGAAGCCCTGATCACTTTACAAATCCTGACTTTAATGACTTTTCGCTTACTGCCGAAGTGTTTCACAATGGGATAAGTGTTTCAAAGAAAGAGGAAAATATGTTTGGAATTAGTGCAGGCGGAATAATGTCAAAAAACCTTTCACTTGGAAGCGCATTGTTTGACAAGATGTGCTTGGAGGTAATTAAAGCGGGCACAAAGTATGAATCACAGTGTGTTGATGTTCCTTTGCAATTAATCCAGAATGAGTACGATGGTGTGCATCCAAAAACAGTGGAAGTAACTTGGAGTTATGATAATTTGAGCGAGGCACTAACAATAATTCTCAAAAAAGAAAAAATAAATGCACAAATAAATCTTTACAGTACTGATAAAGCACTCCTTAGTGAAAAAGCAGATGGATTTGAAGTGTATAGTAAAGCAATTATTGTTCCAAAGGAAAACCTAACACTCACGGTTGATGATTTTGATGCAAAACAACAAAAGCTTATTGAAATAAATCTTTCTCCAGAAAAAGTAATTTCAGATCCGTTTGGAAACGGAACCGCAAGTAATTTGGGGAGAGTGACTTCAGGAAAGGATCCAGAGAGCTGCAGCGGAACAATTTGCCCAAATGGGGCCACATGTAGCGGAGTAACTAAGGATACAATTAATGGTAAATGTTGTATTGGCCAATGCCTTGCTGGCGGTGCGGGAGAAGCAAATTGGAATACACTCTTATCACCAGTGCCTCTAGTACTATGGGTTCTTTTGATAATAGTGGTGATTTTACTAATTGTAATGACAAATGTAAGGGGGGCGAAGAAGAAATGAAAGCAAAAATTATTTATTTAATTTTATTTGCACTCTTCCTGCTTCCGTTTGTAAGCGCAGCAACCACTCACTGCTTAAGAGCGGATGTGAATAGGGAGATTTCCCCAGACCTTAATTTGATTAAACTTGGAAGTTTTGCAACGACCTCAAGCGACTATAATTACATCCTCCCAGTGGGTTCTACAATAGATTATGCAGGATTTGGAAGCTATAACGTTTATTGTGATGATGGGGTAAACGGATCAACACGCAACTATGTTGATTTATTTGATACAACAACAGGAATTATTATTGCAACTAATGTTACAAATAACAGCGGGTCGCTTGTGCCATACGGCGGACCAATTGATGCAACAGGCCCAATGTGCTCAAATGGTCCAGATAACCCCTGTGTTATTATGAATGGGCAATATGTTCCTGTAAGAGGGGCATGCGGAATAAGCCTTAGTATGGGGATGGGGGGCACAGACTCTATTGTTTTCCCACTCAATGCAGACATGTTTGGGCCGCACAATCTTCAATTAAGACTGGGGGCCGTTTCCCCAGGCGGAGTAGATAAATATAATCCAGTGATTTGGCCAACCCCTAAACGATCCATAAACATTTTTGTAGGAACACCAAATCTGCTAGTTTTCGGGCAACAAGGACTAAAGAGATTAAATTATTATGAGACAAGCGGAACAGCACAAGAAACTGCTTTATTTTCCATATCAAACAAGTCAAAGTACATTGAAGTAATTGATAATTACAAAGTTAATTGTACTGAAGATACGAATTGTGTGCTTGATATGGTTGCTGCGCCAATAGATCCAAGTTATAGATTTGTAAATAGTGAGAATTGGTACCTTGGAGCAAGCGGGCAGAGTTGTGTTGAAGTATGTAACTCACACAGGGGGACAACTTCAAGCACAATTAATTATGCTGGGGCCTCAAATGCAAATTGTTCAGTAGTTTCAAATGCGTTCGGGCTCGGGGATGCACGTGATATTAATCAAACCTCAATAACAACTTATGACGGGCTTGGATGCTTTTTGGGTCAACAAAGAACACTAAGAATTGCAAACAGGACTCCAACCCAAGATGCGGAATATGATGGAGATAAAAGATTCTGCTCCTGCCAAAATGCTCCAGCACCACTCCCGCCCCAATTACAATACAAAGGATTTAGACTAATGCCCGGAGAATCAATGGTAATTCCAGCAAGAGTAACAATCGATAAAACAAAAACCCCATACTCTTTCTTCTCTTCACTTGATTTGAACTTCTATGTTATGAAAGATGCAACCCAAGCAATAACTGGTTCAAACGGCAATAAGTTAATTTATTCAACACACTCCACTCAGACAAAAGTCGAAGCTGGACTGCTTGATAAACAAGATTTCCAGATTAGTGTAATAAAAAATCCTGTACAAAGGGAATGCATAAGCGATGAGGGAGAGGCAGGAGTAACAGGAGAAGAATATGCGCCTAAAGTTAATTTATATTTTGGAAGCAATTCTCCGCCAGGAAGTGCGAGCGGCTCAACAGTACTAATCTCAAAAGATGAGTGCACAAAAACAAGCGCAAGCGATAATAATTGGGTGTACTGCTCGCAAAGAGAATTCCTTATAGCGCTCGCTGAAAGAATAAATGCTGCATCTAATGAGCTTGTTATTGCGCAGAACAATGAAACAGACAATAACCAATATGGGGCACAAATACATCGTGCTAATGCACTTGAGTTACTTAATTTTGATGCATATATACGTGCGCAAAGTATTACTCCGCAAGGAATTACGAGTTCAGTAAATGCTATATCGGAACAATTATTCTCGAGTACAGGGCTTGTGCGTATGAATATGGGGGAGTTTAGGAATCTTAACACGGCGATAAAATTCAGAAAAACAATTAACGGAACTGAAATTGAAGATACTGATATTGAACCAGGACTTTATTACATAGTAGTTAATGCCCCTGATTTAGGGTTTGGATTATTTAAAAGAGACTCAGCAAATTCAGTTGTGGATGGTCTTAATGTCACTGTTTCAATGGAAAAGAAAGAGGATCCAACCTTTGATTGGTTCTTTTATTATGATAAGAACACTGATGACTTCCCGACAAAGATTGCCTCAGTCCCAAATCCAAGCATGTACACAACAAATGTTGATGCAAGAGGAACAATACTGACCTTTGAGAAAGGCGCTGATATTACTGGACAGTTCTATAAAACTGTGGCAATTCCAATTATTGCAAAAATAAGTGATAAAAATGGGACTGGGAGCACACCAAATTTTAAAGTCCCAGGGCATGAAGCAGACACATTTACTTACTGGACAGGGTTTGCAAGCAACGAACCAAACAAGGCGGGTATAGTTGATGGGTGCACAAACCCATTCACACAAAAAGTGCTCCCTTACAGAGTGACTGATGAAAGAATTGCGACATCAGGGAATTTTATAATAAATGATGCAGTAGGAACAAAACAGAATGGGGTAATGTACTTACAGACAGTTGTTTATGTTCCAACTTTGAGCGGGCAGTTAACTATCTCTGATGCAGAGTTTGGGCTTAAGTGGCTTGGATATAATTGTGACGGCAACTCAGTGAACAGGTGCGGTGCAACAATCACAAATATAGTGGGCAATTATCCGGACACCAAAGTGGAAACACTAAATGAAGTGTTTAATGGAATAAAGAATGGAAGCATATGTGTTTACCAAGATGATTCCCTCTCAAACCCAAGATGGAAAGTATTTTGGAACCAGGACAAAGTACTTCAAAAACTCGATGCAAACAGAAACGAAATCACTGACGCGAATATGTGTGCGACAAGGCAAATATTCTCAAGCTGAAGCATTTTTTGCCAGAGTATTTGCTAACTGTTTTGTAGGTTTTGTTTGATTGTTTGGAATAGGTCAA
>DYDN01000028.1 GCA_020717885.1 Candidatus Forterrea sp. | reverse complement strand
GTGACAATCAAAGCACTAGCATACAATATTGAACACATCGGACGAACCATAAAAATTTGGCTTTACCTAGAAATCCAATAGGATTTCTACACCGCCGATTTTGTTTTCCACTGCCCGCGAGCAGTTAAATCAAAGCTAATTAGAGTTATTTTAGTCATGTTTTATTACAAAAAACACGCCAACGATTAGAAGCACAAACCAAATTATCCAAGCGAATCCTGCAACAACTCCCCCAAGCTTAGGGAGAACGTATTGCATTCCGGCCATTCCGATTCCTGCGCCGATTAAGAGTATTCCAAGTTCTTTGTTCATGACATACCTATAATGAACTTGTATAAAAACCTTGTTTATCAAGCTTCCCCTATTCTTTTGACTTTAAACGCGTCTTAGCATCAAAATAAGCATTTTTATTATTATACTCGCATTATTCGGGTATATGCAATCAAATCTCTTTGAGCTTCGTATTCGTCTTGACCAAATGACTGAGCAAATCGTTTCAGGACTAAAGAATCGTTCACGCTTTTCACTCAATGAAGGAACTTTCACTAAAGAATTCGCTGGCGGAAAAACTTGGTTCATGTATAGATTAAAAGCCGAGCAGGATATTGATTCAGAATTTGGAAGATTTCTTTACCCTGACCAGCACCCGATTGTTTTTGATAAAAAAGATTTGGCAAAACCAATTATTTTTCGCGAGGTGCCAAAAACAATTTTAAAACAAATTAATATTGATTATTCGGAAGAAATTATTCGCGCGTATAGGGAGGTGCTTAGTGAGATTTGCGTGCATGCGGAGAGCTTGGCTCATTATGGGGAAGTAGTGAAGATGGATGTGGATAATATTTTGCTCTTTAATGAGAGGATTCTTGGGGCTGGAGAGTTTGTTGCCCAATACAAGCTCGCAAGCGGCTTAAAAGCCGATTCAGCTCTTGATAGGGAAAAGATAAGAGAACAAATTATTAATCCAAGGCGCGAAGAAGAAGTTGTTAATGCTGCGATTGAACTTGCAAAGCGCTACGGCATAAAACAATTTGGAACAATTGGGGCATTTATGAAAAAAATAATTTCCATAACAACTGAAGTGGAGATTGATTATATTATTTCGGCTTTAAAAGTTAAAAATTAGGAATTATTCTTATGAAATTATTAATTGCGGGTGGCACAGGGGATTTTGGAGCATTCTATGCTTCGCTTTTTAAAAAACATAATTTTGAAGTGTTTATTTCAAGTACTCGCCCGGAGTACGGGAAAGAGTTTTGTAAGAAAAATGGATGCGTTTTTGCAGAAGAGAAGGATATTAATGAAATGGATTTTGTTGTTCTCTCTGTTCCAAATTTTGCCGCCCCAGGATTTGTTTCAAAAGTTGCTCCGCTAATGAAGAAGGGTGCGCTTTTGATGGATTTTTGTTCTGTTAAGGGGGGCGTTTGCGCAGAAATGGAAAAATTCAAAAGCGCGGGGATCGAATTACTTTCCACTCACCCAATGCACGGACCAAGAATAATGTCAATTGATGCCCAGCAGGTTGTGTTAATTCCGATTCAAGTTGGGGGGAAATCAAAAATAGTTGAGGAGTTTTTTCGCTCGGAGGGGGCAAATATTATTTTCTCAAATCCAAAGGAGCATGATGAAGTTCTCTCAATTGTCCAGGGGTTAAATCATTTTTCACAATTCGTCTCTGCGGGGGTGCTAAAAGAGCTCGGGGTGGATTTGAAGAGAAGCCTTGCGTTTGGTTCTCCTAATTATAATTTATTTCTGAGTGTTGTTTCGCGTGTAGTGCTTCAAAATCCGGAGCTTTACGCGCAAATTCAGCTCGCTAATCCTCTGAATGAGAGAATGCGTGAGAGTTTTATTAAAAACACTGAAAAACTTGCGGAGATTTGTAAAAAGAATGATATGGGCGCGCTTGAGAGAGAAATTATTAAGGGCGCGGGGAACTTTAAGGACGCTGAAGTGTTTTTGCTTGAGGGGGATAGGATGGTTTTTGCGCAAAAAGAAATTGTTCGTGTGTTAAAAAAGAATATTGGCAAAATGTTTTTAGTTGAAAATCTTCTCACACACAATTATCACTATGGGGAAGTAAGAGAGATAACCCCGTATGAACTTGTGATTCTTGAAAAGTCGCGTCTCACAAAGATTAATTTGCTTAAGCTTCGTCTTGTTCCAAAGGAAGAGGTCTTGCTTTGGAGAGAGAAGAGTGTGGGCAAAAAGAAGCTTGATTATAGTGTTCTTGTTGATGAGAATGTTCTTGCGTCCGCAGTGCTTGAGGCGCTTTGCGCAATAAAGGAATGCGATTTTGAGTTTGCTAGCGAGTATAAGAGCGAAAAACTCCAAAAAGGGAAAAAGAGTTTAACATTTAAGGCGTCCTTCTTCGCTGATGAGGATAAAGACAACTTGGATAAGAAGATTAAGGGGTTGCTTGTGGGGTTGGGTTATTTGCTTAGATAGGTGGCAGTTGCTCTTGTTTTAATGGTACTGTAAACTTAGTACATCATTGCAGGCGTTACAGATAAATACCCCTACTCACATAATTCTATTGGTAAACATGGCTCAAATAACACGCGAATTAGTTTCTAATTCACTTGCTTATAAGTTTTGGGCTTCATTTTTTGATTATTGATAAGAGCAATCAAATATTTCTGATTGTTCTTAGTTTTTTTGTGTTGTGTTGCGGGAGCTGGATTGGATGGAAATT
Source organism: Candidatus Forterrea sp. (assembly GCA_020717885.1). Classification (GTDB taxonomy): domain Archaea; phylum Iainarchaeota; class Iainarchaeia; order Iainarchaeales; family JAAZKV01; genus JAAZKV01. The sequence continues at coordinate 7,446 of DYDN01000028.1, read as the reverse complement.
GTTTGTAAGAAATCAAATCTTTCGGGCGAACTACGTGTGCCCGGTTCAAAGAGTCAAGTGGTTAGGGCGCTTGTACTTGCAACACTCGCTGAAGGTAATTCAAAAATAATTAATCCTCTTCTCTCAGATGATTCCGCTGCTTGCATTGTAGGATGCAGAGCATTTGGGGCTGATGTTTTGGAAAAAGAATCCTTAATCGAAGTGACTGGTACTAGGGGGAAGCCAAGAACGCCAAGTGTGGATGTGTATTTGGGAAATAGCGGAATTAGTAATTCATTTTTAGCGGGGGTTGCGGCTCATGCAAAAGGTCCGTCAGTATTAACTGGGGGAGAATCTTTGCGCGCCCGTCCATTTTCTCCGCTTTGTGATGGAATTAATGATCTTGGTGCAAAAGCGGAATCATTTGAGGATACTGGCAGGCCACCACTTGTTGTTTCAGGTTATCTTGAGGGAGGGTTTACTGAGATTGACGGGGTTAATTCCCAACCAGTTTCAAGTTTACTCGTAAATGCAGCACTCGCGAAGAGCGATACGGAGATTAATGTAACAAATCCAAATGAAACCCCGTACGTTGAGATGACACTAAAGTGGCTTAGCGAACAGGGAATAAAATACAAAGCCGCTAAAGATTTTTCAAGTTACAAAGTGCGTGGAGGGCAGGAGTACAAATCATTTGAGAAAGTAATTCCTGCTGATTGGTCAAGTGCTTGCTTCTCTTTATGTGCTGCGGCAATTACTCCTAACTCAGAAGTGCTTGTAAAGGGACTTGATTTTAGCGAGGCACAGGGGGATAAAGAAATAATTAATCTGCTCAAAAAAATGGGGGTTGAAATTAAAATTGTTTCAGAGGGGGTGCGCGTGTGTTCAACAAATTTGCAAGGAACGGAAATTGATTTATCAAAAACTCCTGACGCTTTGCCAATACTTGCGGTTGTTGGGTGCTTTGCTGAGGGAGAAACGCGCCTTGTGAATGTTGCGCATGCGAGAATAAAAGAAACTGATAGGATAAAATCAATGTCAGAAGGTTTAAGAAAAATGGGTGCGGTGATTGAGGAACTCTCTGATGGACTCGTTATTAAAAAAAGCAAATTGCATGGTGCAAGTTTGAATGGATATAATGACCACCGCACAATTATGTCTCTCGCAATTGCGGGAATTAATGCTGACGGAGTAACCAAAATAAGCACTGTGGAGGGTATAAATAAGACTTACCCCTCATTTGTAAATTCAATGAAAAAACTGGGAGCCCAAATGGAAGTTATTTAATACTAAGGGGTATTTGAATTTTGTGGGTTGTGATGGATTGGTAGGTAATATAATTATCTCTGGGTTTAAGGGCTGCGGGAAAACCGCTACAGGCAAGGCTATTGCAAAGCGCCTTGGAGTAAAATTCTTTGATACGGACTGCGTGCTTGAGCGTATTCATGCTGAAGAGAAAGCCGAGAAACTGCCTTTTCGTGAAATAAGAAAAAAGTATGGTGCAGAGTATTTTTCTGAGATTGAGGCGAAGGCCGTTCAAATTGTGGCAAAGGAAAATGAGTCGGTAATTAGTCTTGGGGGCGGTACGCTAAAGAACCCAAAGAGCGCAGAATTGCTCAAGAAATCAGGAAAAATAATTTACTTAAAGGATTCGCCAAAGAATCTTCTAAATAGAATGAGAAGAACTGGGTTGCCTGCATTTCTTGACCCAAACGACCCCGCTGGTTCAATGATGCGCGAGTATGTTCTTCGTGAGCCGATTTATGAAAAAAATGCCGATATTACAATTGATTGCGCGGAGATATCACTAAATAGAGCGGTTGATATTATTATTGAGAAACTCGGGCTTTTGAACCGAATAAATCTTTAGCATAACATTCAAAAATCAATCCAAATAATAGTTAATTACAAACAGGTGTAATATTTGGCCGGAAATACATTTGGGAAATTATTCAAAGTAACTTCTTTTGGGGAGAGCCACGGCATTGCTGTCGGGTGCATTATTGATGGGTGTCCTGCGGGGCTTATGCTTAATGAAAGTGATATTCAAATTGAACTTGATAAAAGAAAACCTGGGCAAGGAGCTGCTTCAACTAAGCGTACTGAGAGGGATAAAGCAAAAATCCTTTCAGGGGTGTTTGAAGGAAAAACAACCGGAACACCAATTGCGATTATTGTTCAGAATGAGGATGCGCGCCCAAAGGATTATGGTGTGATAGCAAAATTATTTCGCCCTGGCCACGCTGATTATACTCACTTCAAAAAATATGGTATTCGTGACTTTCGAGGCGGGGGAAGAAGCTCCGGAAGAGAAACAATTGCGCGTGTTGCTGCCGGGGCAGTGGCAAAAAAAATCCTTGCACAAAAAGGAATTACAATAAATGGATTTGTGAGAGAGATTGGAGGAATTGAAGCAAAAAAATTCTCCGAGAAAGATATTGCAAATGTTTATGCGAATCAGTTTAGGGTTCCTGATGTGGATGCTTCAAATAAAATTGGGGAAGCGGTAAAGAAATCAATTATCGCAAAGGATTCTCTTGGGGGAATAATTGAGATTCATGCGAATGGAGTTCCTGCGGGTTTAGGCGAACCAGTTTTTGAGAAACTTGATGCGCAAATAGCAGGGGCATTAATGGGTATTGGCGCGATTAAGGGTGTTGAAATTGGTTCTGGTTTTAATTCAGCACAATCAACAGGTTCAAAGAATAATGATCAAATGCGCGCGGTTAAAGGTGAAGTGAAATTTTTATCAAATAATGCTGGAGGAATAATTGGGGGAGTAAGTACAGGGCAGGAGATTATTGTTCGGGCTGCGGTAAAACCAACTTCTTCAATTGCGCAGAAGCAGAAAACAATTTCTGAAGAGCTGACGGATTCTGATATTGAGGTAATTGGGAGACATGATGTTTGTATCGCGCCAAGAGTACTCCCCGTAGCCGAAAGTATGCTCGCAATAGTGCTAGTTAATGCTCTTCTTGAGAGTTTGGGCAGTAAAATGAATAAGTTAAGCTGATTCCGTTCAATTACATAATTTAACACCATTTAGTCAAAAACACGTATTTTTATGCTTTTTGGTGTTAAATGTTTTTATGTTTATTTCAAAAAGAAAGATTAGCAAGCAATATTACTTTTACCTTGAGGACAGATTGTTCGGCAAAAGGATAAGTCTCTCATTGGGTCAAAAAGAAGGCGCTCAAAAGAAGGTTAACGAGGCTTTTGATTCTTTAATTCAGAAGACAATTCTTGAAAACCTCAAAAACTCTCAAAAGGAATTCAAAACAAATTGTTTGTCTCTAAACGAACTCCTCGTTCTTGAAAGATTAAAGGAGGAATATTTTTTAATGAAAGATTTTTTCCCGCAGGAATTTGAATTATTTAAGGAAAGCGAGTTTATTAGATATGTGCAAGGGAGCGCTTCCGTTGAAGGCAATTCATTAAGTCTGCAGGAAGCAAATTTGGTTTTAAGTAAAGGGCTTTCAATTTCAGGAAAAAGAGTGGATGAAGTAAGGGAAATTGAGAATATGCGTTTTGCCGCGGAAGCGTCAAAAAACATTGTTGAAATTACTGAAAGAAACATAAAAAGAATTCACGAGGCGATTATGCGCGGTTTTGATGATAAAAAGCCGGGGGAATACCGCGACGGCCCGATGTTTATTATGGGTTCAACTACAAAACCCCCTAGTGCGGGGCTTGTTCCAATAGAAATGGAAAAGTTGATTGTTTGGTTTAATCGAAGCAAGAACAAAATCCATCCGGTGGAACTTGCTGCGGAATTTCATGCGCGCTTTGAGGAAATTCATCCCTTTCTTGATGGCAATGGGAGAACAGGAAGGGAAATTCTTAACGTAATGCTCCAAAATGCGGGTTACGCAAGAGCAATAATTAATCTTGAGAACAGGCAGAGCTATGTTATTTTGCTTGAAAGACTTCAGGCAAACAAAGAGTATTCCAAATTCTCCAAATTTATCTATTTGTGTCTTGAAAAAAGGGCTCATGAAATAAGTGCTTTGATTAGAGAAAATAAAAAGTCGATTTTACAAAAACTCCTTGTGCGAATTAAGTAGAATGCCAAAATTCACCCAGTTTAATTGTTTTTTGCCTCCAAATCAAGTATTTTAATGCTTTCTTCTACATTTCTTTTAATGAAAAAAGCGTGTTTTATTGAACTTGAGGGAGTGCTTTCCTCATTTGGCAATTATATTCCTAACCCGCGCCGTCTTAAAAATTTTCTTGATGATTTAATTCCTTATTGCAAAAAGAAAAAGGTGGAACTCTCCATAATCTCGGGTCACCACTGTATAGTTGCGCAAAAAAAGCTTCATGATGGTGAATTGCATCCGTATTTTGATAAGGAACACTTTTTGTGCGTGGATGAGGAGTATATTTCAAGTAAAGCCGAGGTTGATCAAAAGCTCCACCGAGATGGTTTAGAGAAAGATCCCCATTTCATTGACAGTTATTTCAAACAGGGGGCAATACAAAAAGTTCTTTCGGAGAAAAAAATTCCGCTAAAGAACGCGCTCTTGCTCGGGGATGATTTGTGGGTGGATGGTTATTACACTATGCGTTTCTCAAAAATAGATTTTGCGCTTTTTGAGGAGAATCTTCTTGATAGAGGCAAATCAATTCAACCAATTAGCGGGCTTGCTTACTTCAAACTTGAATTTGATTCGGTGAAATCACTCATTGAGAAATTTCCAAAGGTTGATAACTCCGCGCTTGATAAGTATGTATTCGAATCAATGAAAAAGGTGCTTGTCGGGGATAATTTCGCTGATGCGATAAAAAAAGGTCTAATGAATAGGACTGGGAATAATTAGGGTGTTATATTGAGAAAATTCGGGCTCTTTAAAAAAAGGAATTCCCCATCATTTTCGCCTGCGTCCCTTCAAGGTTTAATCGCGCCGCTAATTACTCCAATGAATTCTGATAAAAGTATTGATTCTTTTGCTCTAAAAACAATTACCGCCCGCTTAATGAATAAGGGCGTGAAAAATTTTTTTGTTCTAAATCAGTTCTCTGAGTATGCTCATCTCTCATCAGAACAAAAAAAAGCCTTAATGGGTATTGTTTCTTCAGAGGTTTTGGGTAAAGGATTTTTGATTGCGGGGTGCTTTGGCTCTGATACAGAAGAAGTTGTGCAAAATGTAATTGATGCGCAGCGTTTTACTAATATTTGTGCGGTTAATGTTCCCGCAATGTGCATGGAGAGAGAACTTGAGTTCATTGATTTCTTTGATTCAATATTTACGCGCACTACGGCAAATATTTTGCTTTACAATAACCCGTTCATGAGCAAAAAATCAATTCCTCCTCTTTGGCTTGATAATATAATTAATTGGGAGAGACTAATCGGGGTAATTGATTATTCAAGGAACCCGGATTATTTGGATGAACTTGGAAAATATTATCAGCTCACTAAATTATTTGAGGAAAACGAGGAGCTTGCGTTTGATGCGCTAAGGAGAGGGTTCTCTGGTCTTAGTTGTATCTCCACAATGACATTTGCTTCGTATTATCTTTCCCTAATTGAGGATTTTTCCGAGCTTGATTATGCAAGAGTAATGCGAATGGAAGCAAAGGTATCCGCACTCAACAAATTAATTCCGCAGAATAAGAAACTTCAGGTAGTAAAGCACATTCTCGCATTGCAGGGATTAATTCAGCCATATTATTCAGAATCCCTTGAAGCACTCACTCAAAAAGAAATGCAATTAATTGAGAATGCGTTTAAGTTAAGGCCTGTAGTGGTAACTAATCAGTAAACAACCCCTATTCAATATTTGATTGATTTTTATTTGTTTTGGGCGTTATTACTAGGAGGAGGTTTTCAAAAATGGCTTCAATTGGAAAATATGCGTTTCTTGTAGGAGTACTACTTGCTATAGTGCTTGGAATTATTGCAGTTGTATATCCTTCTGCTTTGACAGGCTCAGTGCCGGTTATCTTAGGAGTATTAATTCTTCTTGGAATAATTACGGGGCTTGCGCACTTAAGCGCTCCGCATCTTAATGAGCTGTTAATAGCAATAATTGCTATTGTAGTGGTTGTTCCTGTGTTAACGGATATTCTTAACGGAACAATGCCTGCTGTGCTTCAGATGATTAGTCCTATTTTGACTAATTTAGTTGCTCTCTTTGTGCCAATCGCACTAGTAGTTGGGCTAAAACAAATCTGGACACTGGCTTACTCAAGAGCAAAATAATTAAGCGGTGACTTAACAATTACTTATTTTGGGCTAAGAATTTCTTAGCCTTTTTTCTTTTTCTGCACTGCGTAAGCACCCTTTTTATTCGCTTCCAAGGGAAATTATTTTATGAAACCGCTTTTTTTTTATGAGGGGCTCAAAAAGGGTGAGGAACTTCTTCACGAGCTTCAGTTCCGCGATAGAGTAAAGAGTGCAGAGTATCATTATGCAACAGAGTTTGAGTTTGACGGGTTCTTTGATGATGCACTTAACGAGAAAATATTCAAAATAATTAAGCAGCTCTCAAAGCAAATCGAGTTTGAAACCTTTAAATTAGGGGTATCCTGGCCTGACGTGAGTGATGCAGAGAAGAGTCACTTAAAATTCTCAGTTCAAACCGCGCTTATGGGGAGAATTGAATCAGAACTCAAAAAGAAAATGACTCTAACAATTTCTGATGTTGAGTTTTTGATTAATTTTCAGCAAAAAATTGTTTGTATTAGATTAAGACCGGTTTATGTGAGGGGGAGATACTGTAAGTACTCAAGGGAAATCGCTCAAACGGAATTCTTTTGCAATAAGTGCCGAGGGAGCGGGTGCTGGTACTGCCAAAACACAGGGCACTTCTCCACTGAGAGTGTGGAGCAATTAATTGGGAAAGTAATGATTCCATATTTTGAAGGAAAATTAATGATTATGCATGGTGCTGGAAGAGAAGATATGGATGTTTTGATGCTTGGGGACGGAAGACCATTTATTGCGGAAATACTTCTCCCGCTTAAGCGTTTTGCTGATGTTAAATCAATTGAAAATGAAATTAATTTTACTTACAAAGACAAAATCTCAGTAAATTCGCTAGAACTTTGCACTCTTGGGGATGTTTCTATCCTAAAGGATGCGCATCACCACAAAGTTTACTCCGCATATGTGACATCTGATAAGCCTGCAAATCTTGAGATGCTAAAAACCGGAGAAAAGATTGAGGTTATTCAAAAAACTCCTCTTCGTGTGGCAAAACGCAGGGCGGATCTTGACAGGGAAAAAAATGTTGTGATAGAAAGAGTGGGAAAGATTAATGAAAACGAATTCGTGCTTGAGCTTCGCACTTCCCACGGAACTTATGTGAAAGAATTTATTTCAGGGGATGACGGGAGAACTAAACCAAGCATTTCTTCACTCACAGGCGCAAAGTGTACATGTAAACTTCTTGATGTTGTTGAGATTTGTGACTAATAGCTAATCTCTTAAATAATGGAACATTTTTGGCATAGCTTTAGTGT